>DASQPY010000056.1:0-12471 GCA_035643735.1 Actinoallomurus sp.
CGGCGGTGGTGGTGATCAGAACGCCCGGGCGAACCCCGCGGCGCGGCCGGTACGGGCCCGCGGTGTAGCCCTTCGTCATCATCCCGGGCGGCGGCGTGTCCGAGCCCGGCGGATAGTGACTCGGGGGCGGGGCGTCCGCGCCGGGCCGGTACGAACCGGGCGGAGGCGTGTCGTGCCCGCTCCGGTACGGGGCCGGAGTGTCGTGGCCGGTGGGATACCCGCCCTGGGGGTAGGCGTCGCCGGAGCCCCACGGACCGCTCGGCGGCGTCCAGTGGGGCGGACCCGTGTCCTGCCCGGCGGCCTGTGCGCCCTGGTTCAGCACCTCGGTGGACGGCGCGGGCCGCGCGCCGGGTCCCGCGCCCGGCAGTGCGACACCTTCGTTGGTGAGCAGCCGGAGGAGGACCTGCTGCGCGGTGGGCCGCTGCCGCGGGTCCTTGGCCAGGCAGGCCAGGACGATCTCCCGCAGGGGGCCCATGAGAATGCCGAGCGACGGCTGGTGGTTCACGATGCGGTTCATCACGGCCGGGATGGAGTCCTGGCCGAACGGCGGGCTGGCCGTCGCCGCGTACACGATCGTGCAGGCCCAGGCGAAGACGTCGGCGGGCGGTCCGGCGGCCTGCCCGGAGATCTGCTCGGGCGACATGTACGACGGCGTCCCCACCGTCGTGCTCGTCACCGTCCCGCTGGTGTCCAGGGCGCGCGCGATGCCGAAGTCGATCACTCGCGGCCCGTCGGCGGCGAGCAGGACGTTCGTGGGCTTGAAGTCGCGGTGGACGATGCCGGCCTCGTGGATCGCGGTGAGCGCGGTCACCGTGCCGATGGCGAGGCGCTGCAGCACGCCGCCCGTACGCGGACCCTGGGCGTCCACGACCTCGCGCAGCGAGGGGCCCTCGATGTACTCGCTCACCAGGTAGGGCGTGTCGCCATCCACGTCGGCGTCGAGGATCCGTGCCGTGCAGAACGGCGCGACCCGCTTGGCGCTCGCGAGCTCCCCGGCGAACCGGGCGCGTGCCTTGGCGTCACCGCTGAACTGCGCGTGCAGCAGCTTGACGGCCACCGGCTCGCCGTCCTGGTCCTCGCCGAGGTAGACGACTCCTTGGCCGCCCTCCCCGAGACGCCCGGTCAGGCGGTAGGAGCCGAGCTGCTCAGGGTCGTTCGCCCGGAGAGGAGCGGTCTCCGGCATGGGCGTGCCTCCCTGCGATCACTGCTTGGCGAGCGTCCCGTTCGCGAACGAGGCTCCGTACGAGGTCCTGCTGATCTGCCAGTCCATGGAGGAACCGCTCAGCGTCATCGTCACGTACGAGGACGTCGGGCACTTGCCGCCGGTCTGGTTGAACAGCGTCTGGCTGAACACCACCTTGGTATCGCTCGAGCTGTCCGGGTCCATGAAGACCGAGCCGGAACAGTTGCCGTAGTCGGCGCTGCCGATGCGGGAGCCGGACCTGAGGGTGATGGTGACGGTGAAGGGGTTCTTGTCCGCGCCGGAGTCGGTGTTGCGCCCCGTGCCCTTCCACGTGCCGACATAGGGCTCCGGCACGCCGTAGTGCGACGAGGAGTAGCTGGGCAGGGTGCGCAGGTCGTTCTGCGTCTTGTGCAGGAACCCGGCCGCGAGCGCGATCGGGAGGCCCACGACGAGCAGCAGGAACACCACGCAGCCGATGCCGACGAAGATCGGGGCGTTGGACTTGCGCCGCGGGGGCGGTGGCGTGAAGGGGGGAGGAGGCGGCGGCCCCGGGCGCTGCTGCTGCCAGGGCGCCTGCGTCGGCGGACCGCCCATCATCATCGGCGGGTTGGGCGTCGCCGGGCCCGGCATCATCGGCGGCGGCGTGGTGATCAGCGGCGGGGGCGGCGGCGTGTTGACGATCGGCGGCGGGGGCGGCAGCTCCGCGGCGATCTGGGTGCCCTTGTCGAGCAGGTCCTCACGGTCGGCCGAGGGGCCGGGAGTCGCGCCGACCTGACCGAGGAGGCGCAGCAGCAGCTGGTGCGCGGCCGGCCGCCGGCGGGGGTTCTTGTCCAGCGCGGCGGCGACCAGCTCGCGCATGGTGCCGGTGAGACGAGAGAGGTCCGGTTCCTCGTTCAGGATCCGGTTGATGATCACGGGGAGGGTCTCCGCCTCGAAGGGGGAGTGACCCGTCGCGGCGAACACCATCGTCGCGCCCCAGGCGAAGATGTCGACCGCGGCCGTCAGGGGCTCGCCGGTGAGCTGTTCGGGGGCGAGGTAGCCGGGGGTGCCCACCACCATGCCGGTGGCGGTGACGGAGCTCTGCTGGGAGTTGACCGAGCGGGCGATGCCGAAGTCGACGACCCGTGGGCCGTCCGCCGCGAGCAGCACGTTGTTGGGCTTGAAGTCGCGGTGGACGATGCCGGCCTCGTGGATCGCGGCGAGCGCGGTCGCGGTGCCGATCGCCAGGCGCTCCAGCGAGGCGCCGCGGAAGGAGCCCTCCTGGAGGACCACGTCGTACAGCGGAGGCCCGTCGATGAACTCGCTGATGATGTAGGGCGGGCGACCGTGAAGGTCATAGTCCAGGACCTGGGCGGTACAGAAAGGTGACACCTTCTGTGCCGCTTCGACCTCGCGCGCGAACCGCGTACGTGCCGAGGAGTCGGTGTTCATCTGCGCGTGCAGAAGTTTGATCGCCACGTGCTCGCCGGACGGCGACCGGCCGAGATAAACGGCCCCCTGGCCGCCCTCCCCGAGCTTTCCGACTACCTGGTACTGCCCCAGCGAGCCCGGATCGCCCGGCTCCAGGGGAGCGGCATCCGGCATGTGGCCCCCTCCAACAACCCTTATTCTTTGCACCCGCCAGGTCTATCCCGGCGGGAACGATATCGCGTTACCTGAGACGCTCGTCGTGCTTATCCGGTTCATGGCTGTGAGGAGGGGACTTGACGTCCGCCTGCTGCTGTGATGTCTGACACATCGGACATCCCCGGCGCAGGCGAGGGAAGAGGCCGTGTGACGCGACGTGGCTTGCGTGTTCTGGGGCAAATCCCGTGACAGAATTTCCCGCCCGGATCGGGCACAAGATGGGCTTCCCGAGCGTTAGACCCGCGCGACGGGGCGCATAACCATGGACCGAGGGGGATGGAGATAGAAGATGGCCACCGACTACGACAGTCCACGCAAGACCGATGACGATCTCAGCGAGGACAGCCTGCAGGAGCTGCAGGCGCGCCGCGCGGACAAGAGCACAGGCGTCATCGATGAGGACCTTGACGCCGGTGAGGTCACCGAGCTGCCTGGTGCGGACCTTTCGAACGAGGAGCTGAGCCTCCGCGTTCTGCCACGGCAGGCCGATGAGTTCACCTGCGCCCGCTGCTTCCTTGTGCACCACCGGAGCCAGCTGGCCGAAGAAAGGAACGGCCAGCTGATCTGCCGCGAGTGCGCGGCCTGAGGCCGGGAGTGACGGTGCCGGAAGGAGAGGTCGAACGCTGGGAGGACGGCGACGACCGGCTCGGCCAGGAGATGGCAGAGCTGGTCGGCCGGCTGTCCGTCGAGGAGGACATGGACCGCGAGACCCGCGGCCGCCTGCTCGGCCGCATCGCGCGCCTGATGGCCGCGAGTGCGCGCCGAGCCGGGGCCGCGGGTGTCGGAAGGGGTCGCTGGCTCACCGACACCGTCATGGAGATCGCACCGCACGTACCGGTACGCGATCTTGAAACACTACGCAGCCATCACGACGGCCTCACGGGCGAGGCCTTGGCCGAGTCGCTCGTACGCGCCGCCCAGCGGGCCACCACCGGGGTGGGCGCGGCGGGCGGGGCTCTCGCCGCGGTCCAGTTCGCCGCGCCACCGCTCCTGCTGACCGCACCGGCCCAGATCGTCGCGGAGACCGTCGTCGTGGCGACCATCGAGGTCAAGATGATCGCGGAGCTGCACGAGGTGTACGGCGTCCAGGTGCCGGGGACCGGCCGGGCGCGTGGCGCGATCTTCCTGCAGTCATGGGCGCAGCAGCGCGGATTCGACCCGATGCAGCCCGGCAGCGTGACCGCCGCGCTCGGCGTCGCTGCAAAGGCCGGCCTGCGCAAACGCCTGCTGCGCACGTTCGGCCGTCACTTCACCACGCTCGGGCCGTTCCTGACCGGCGCCGTCGCGGGAGGCGCGCTCAACCGCGCGGCCACCAGAAGGCTCGCGGACAACATCCGCAACGACCTGCGCGGCCAGCACGTCGAACGGGGCCCGCAGCCGCGTCCCATCGAGGGGCGCTAGGACCCCTACCTCGTCGGTAGCCGGGCACGGGACTGGAAGAGACCGGTTCCGGCACTCAGACGTCCACTGACGGCCCCCCGGTGTGAGATGGGTCTCACCGACCACGGGCCAGCGGGCCCGTGGGAGCCTCGCCGCTCATCGCGCGGGTGATTTCCATTGGTGGGCCTCTTGGGGCTCCGGCCGCTCATCGCGTGGGTGGCTTCCTTCCGGGGTGGAGGGGCCTGAGGCCTTCCCGGGGATGCCAACAGTGCGGGCGCCCGCCGGGTGGCTCTCCACGCTGGGTGAGCCCTCGGCCGGTGGGTGTGCCCAGGGGTCAGGAAGCGACGTTCTTGATCTTGTCGGTGGCGGTGCGCAGAGCGGCCGGGAGCTCACCCGTGCTGTTGTGCCAGCGCTTGGCCGCCGCCCGGGTGGCCAGGAGACGGGCGACCTCCATCCCGACGCCGGTGACGACGGCCCAGCCGATGGCCTCGGCGAGTTCCACCTCGGGCGATTCGGGGTTGGTCGGGGGCTCCTTGCCGGTGATCTGCTTCCAGCCGACCGTGATCGCCTTACGGGCCACGAAGCCCGCACCGAAAGCCGCCGCGCCGGCCACTAGCCGCCAGCCCAGATCGCCCTTGTCTGCCATGCCCGTCCCTCTCAGTCCATACGTTTGTACCGAGCCTCTCACAGGCGATCACTTAATGACGACGGACCTGCCGTGGTTGCCCAATACCATTGGCGACATGACAGAAAAGCCGCCTGCCCCGGAGAAACCCACCCTCGACGGGCTCGAGGCGAAGTGGGCTGATCTCTGGGACGAGAGCGGCACCTACCGCTTCGATCGGTCGAAGACGCGGGAGCAGATCTACTCGATCGACACCCCGCCACCGACCGTCAGCGGTTCGCTGCACGTCGGCCATGTGTTCTCCTACACCCACACCGACGCGATAGCGCGATACCAGCGGATGCGCGGCCGTGAGGTCTTCTATCCGATCGGCTGGGACGACAACGGGCTGCCGACCGAGCGCCGGGTGCAGAACTACTTCGGCGTGCGTTGTGACCCCTCGCTCCCGTACGACCCGTCCTTCGAGCCGCCGGACAAGCCCGGAAAGCAGATCCCGGTCTCGCGCCGCAACTTCGTCGAGCTGTGCAACCGGCTCACCGAGATCGACGAAAAGGCGTTCGAGGACGTCTGGCGGCGCGTCGGGCTCTCGGTGGACTGGTCGCTGCTCTACACCACGATCGGCGAGAGGGCCCGCGCCACGGCGCAGCGGGCGTTCCTGCGCAACCTCGCGCGTGGCGAGGCGTACGTCTCCGAAGCGCCGACTCTCTGGGACGTCACGTTCGGCACCGCGGTCGCCCAGGCCGAGCTGGAGGACCGCGAGCAGCCCGGCGCCTACCACCGGATCCGCTTCCACGATGACGAGGGCGGCCGGCCCGTCTACATCGAGACCACCCGGCCCGAGCTCCTGCCCGCCTGCGTCGCCCTGGTCACCCACCCCGACGACGAGCGCTACCGCGAGCTCGTCGGCACCACCGTGCGTACGCCGCTGTTCGGTGTCGCGGTGCCGGTCGTCGCGCATCATCTGGCCGAGCCCGACAAGGGCTCCGGCATCGCGATGATCTGTACCTTCGGCGACCTCACCGACGTGACCTGGTGGCGTGAGCTCGACCTGCCGACCCGCGCGATCCTCGACTGGCACGGCCGCCTCCTGCCCGAGCCGCCGGCCGGCGTCGCGCCCGGTCCGTACGCCGAGCTGGCCGGCAAGACCGTGCACTCGGCGCGCGAGCGCGTGGTCGAGCTGCTGCGCGAGTCCGGCGACCTGGACGGCGAGCCCCGTCCCGTCACCCGGCCGGTGAAGTTCTACGAACGGGGCACCAAACCCCTGGAGATCGTCACCACGCGCCAGTGGTACATCCGCAACGGCGGGCGGGACGCGGAGCTGCGCGACCGGCTCCTGGCGCGCGGCGCCGAGCTGAACTGGTACCCCCAGTACATGAAGGCCCGCTACGACAACTGGGTGGAGGGCCTGGCCGGCGACTGGCTGATCTCCCGGCAGCGGTTCTTCGGCGTGCCGATCCCGGTCTGGTACCCCGTCGACCACGACGGCGAGCCGGTCTACTCCGCGCCGATCAGCCCGCCGGAGGAGACCCTTCCGGTGGACCCGTCCTCCGACGCCCCTCCCGGCTACGCCGAGGACCAGCGCGGCAAGCCCGACGGCTTCGTCGGTGACCCGGACGTCATGGACACCTGGGCGACCTCGTCGCTGACCCCGCAGATCGCAGGCGGCTGGGAGCGCGACCCCGCCCTGTTCGAGGCGGTCTTCCCGTACGACCTGCGCCCGCAGGCGCACGACATCATCCGTACCTGGCTGTTCTCGACGGTCGTGCGGGCGCACCTGGAGCACGGCTCGCTGCCCTGGGCCGGCGCCGCGCTCTCGGGGTGGATCCTCGACCCGGACCGCAAGAAGATGTCCAAGTCCAAGGGCAACGTCGTCACGCCGATGGACCTGCTGGTCCAGCACGGCTCCGACGCGGTGCGCTACTGGGCGGCGAGCGGACGGCTCGGCACCGACACCGCCTTCGACACCGGCCAGATCAAGGTCGGCCGCCGCCTCGCGATCAAGATCCTCAACGCGTCGAAGTTCGTGCTGGGTCTCGGCGAGGTGCCGGCCGGCACGCCGGTCACCGAGCCGCTGGACCTGTCGATGCTCGCCACGCTCGCCGACGTCGTGCGCGAGGCCACGGCGGCGTTCGACGCGAACGACTACACCCGCTCGCTGGAGCGCACCGAGCGGTTCTTCTGGAACCTCTGCGACGACTACCTCGAACTCGTCAAGACGCGAGCGTACGGCGGGGACGGCGCCGGCGAGGGGGCGGCGGCGTCCGCGCGGGCCGCGCTGAACACGGCGCTGTCGGTCGTGCTCCGGCTGTTCGCGCCGATCCTGCCCTACGTCACCGAGGAGGTCTGGTCGTGGTGGCAGGACGGCTCGGTGCACCGGTCCGCATGGCCGACCGCGGACGAGCTCTCGGCGGGCGGTGACCCGGCGGTGCTGGCCGCGACCGCCGACGTCCTCCGCCAGGTACGCCGCGCCAAGTCCGCCGCGAAGGTCTCGATGCGGGCCGAGGTCGAACGCGCCGCGGTCAGCGGTGCCGGCGTACGCCACGTGGCCGAGACGGACCTGCGGGCCGCCGGGCGCATCACCGGCCTGGAGCTGGAGGCGCTGCCGGAGGAGGGCTTCACGGTGGACGTGACCCTGGCCCCCTGAGCGGGACCGTCAGGCCTGCGCGGTGGGGCGGACGACGACCTCGCTCACGTCGACGTCGGCCGGCTGCTCGATCGCGAACGCGATGGCGCGGGCGATCGCGTCCGGCGGCATCGCGATCCGGTCGCGTGACTCGGTGAGTCGTGCCCGCGTCTCCGGGTGCGTCACGGACTCGGCGAAGTTCGTCCGCGTCATGCCGGGCGAGACGATCGTCACGCGGAGTTTGTCACCGGCCTCCTGGCGCAAGCCCTCGGAGATGGCGCGTACGGCGAACTTCGTACCGGCATAGACCGCCTGGCTCGGTACGACGCGATACGCCGCCGTGGACGCAATGTTGACGAAGTGCCCGGAGCCCTGCTCGCGGAAGACGGGAAGCGCCGCGGCGACGCCGTACAGAACGCCCTTGATGTTGACGTCGACCATCTCCTCCCAGTCCTCGACACGCAGCTCGTCAAGGGGGGAGATCGGCATGGCAGCGGCATTGCTCACGAGGACGTCGAGGCTCCCGTACCGCTCACACGCCAGCTCGACCAGGCCGGACAGGTCGTCGCGCCGGCTCACGTCCGAGGGTACGTAGGCGACTTCGCCGCCCTTGTCCGCGATGCGGGCCGCCAGAGCCTCGAGGCGGTCCGCTCCGCGCGCCCCCAGGACGACCTTCGCGCCGCGCTCGGCGAGGAGAAGCGCGGTCGCCTCGCCGATGCCGCTGCTCGCGCCCGTTACCGCGACGACCTTGTCTTCGATTCCCTGCATGAGTTCTTCCCTTCGTTGACGTCCTCTCAGCGCGAAGAGCAATGTAAGAGGGCTATCACTAAGCTAATGTAAGAGGGCTATCACGTCCAGTCGAGCGGGAGGCCGTTGTGCCGGAGGGCTCAGGGAGCGGTACGCGGCGAGGCGGCCGCTACCACCACGGCGAGCTGCGCGCGGCGCTGATCGAGGCCAGCTTCGACCTGCTGGCGGAGTCAGGACTGGCGGCCTTCTCCGTGGCGCAGGTGGCACGCAGGCTCGGGGTGAGCACGGCGGCGCCCTACCGGCACTTTCCCGACCGGGACCACCTGGTCGCCGCCGTCGCCGCGCAGGCGGCCGCGGAGCTGAGGGAGCGGTTCGTCGGGGCGGCGGAGGAGGCGGGGGAGGATCCTGCCGAACGCTTCGCGGCGACCGCCGGGGCTTACGTACGGTTCGCGGGCACGCGCGGCGCGGGGTTCGACGTCATTTTCGCCGCCGAGCTGGACAAGCTGCACGATGAGGCTCTGGCCGGCGCGGGGCGCCGGCTCATGGACCTGTTGCTGGACCTGGCGCGGCAGGCCACCGGCCAGGGCCCGGAGGCATCCCTGACCTTGGTGGAGCACCACGTGGTGGCCGCGCACGGCTACGTGGCCCTCTACCGAGAGGGATTCTTCGCCCGCCGCTACGAGGGCGTCGCCGCGACCGCGGACCGCGCCGTAGCCGAAAGCCGGACCCTCCTGCGCGGTATGCGCTAGGCGGTGGCCACGAACGTTCGCCGGGTCTGGTCATGCGGCTTGGGGGCGGTGTCGGCCCCGGCGTTGCCGGCGTTCACCGCGGAGGCGTTCGCGGCGTCGGGCGGCTCACCCACGCGCCGTGTCCTCGTGCGCCTCAACCAGCCGGGCGATCGCCGGTACCCGCGTCCCGGACGCCACCAAGCACCATTTCCTTCGAGAATGGCCCCGCCGATCCCCCGCGCCAAGGACGTCGACCGGAGCGTCACCAGACCCGGCGAACGTTCGCGGCTGCGCGGGCTACCGGTAACCCCGCTTCAGCAGGTATTTGGCTCCTGCCTCGAAGCCCTCGGGGGTGAGCAGTTCGAACCCGAAGGCGTCGGCGAGCCGGTCGGTGACGTTGAAGGCGGCGCAGACCGCCAGCGCGTCCTTGACCTGCTGGGGTGAGACACCAGTGGCCAGCACTTCCCGCATGTCCTCGGCACCGACCTTCCCCTCCCGGGTCAGCTTGCCGAGCATCCGCAGCGTTGCCCGCAGCGGCTCCGCGACGGGGGCCGATT
The DNA here is from genome assembly GCA_035643735.1 of Actinoallomurus sp. Classification (GTDB taxonomy): domain Bacteria; phylum Actinomycetota; class Actinomycetes; order Streptosporangiales; family Streptosporangiaceae; genus Actinoallomurus. The sequence continues at coordinate 9,470 of DASQPY010000056.1, forward strand.
CCAGGTCGGTCAGCACCGCCGCGACCCGTGGCGCGTCCTGGTACGCCTGCCCTGCGGTCGCGGTGTGCGCGCCGACGCAGAACGCGGACTCGTTCACTTTGGACACGTAAGCCGCCATCAGCTCCCGGTCGCCCACCGACCAGGCGGACGGCCCGCGCATCGCCTCGTGGGTGAACTCCTTGGCCCGGGCACCGTAGAAATCGGGCCGGTAGAAGACCAGCTTGGCGGCGTCCGGTACCGGGTGCCCGGAGAACAACCGGATGAGCGCGAACAGCAGCTTGGTTCTGGGGCGGTAACCGTGGTTGAGGATGTCAGGTCGCATGATCCGGCCTCTCCTTGACGGTCGCTTCGGCCAGGGCCGCCAGTCCGGCTTCGTACAGCCGGGCGGACTGGCCGACCGCAGCGCATATCACCAGCTCGAAAAGCTGGTCCTCGGTGCAGCCCGACGCCTTCGCGGCAGCCAGGTCCGCCTCGGTGACCTGCGCCGGGCTGTCGGCGACCTTGCCGATCAGCGCGTCCAACGGCGGGGAGACGCCGTCGTTGCCGAAGGCACGCGCTCGCTGCTCCGCAGATGCCCTGCCCTCCCCGTTCAGCACGCGATCCACCAGGGCTCGGTGCGCTGCTCGCTTCTTGTCCTCATCCGGCACGGCGTCCTCGGCCTCCCTCACAACTGGGCTGTCTGCCCTCATGTACATGACGACGGCACGCCGCCAGATGTGACAGCGGCCGAAGAAAGCCGACCACCGGCTGAGGGGCCTGCCGCGCGAGGGGCGGGCTCAGACCAGCAGGACGGCCAGGGCGATCAGCACCGTGATGCCGATCGCGTTCGTCAGCAGCGGCATCCTGGTCACGCGGCGGTCGTCCCATTCGTCGTGCCGGCTGGCGTAGCGGACCGCCGCTGTCACCGCCCGGCCCGCTCCGAAGCCGGTTCCCGCCAGGATCGTCGTGACCGGCCCCTGGTGGGAGAGCAACAGCCCGAGCGCGACCACGTACGGAGCGCTGGCCGAGACGAAGGTGCGCACTCCGGTGCCGAGCTCGAACCCGAACTGCAGGGCTCCGCGCCGTACCCGGCGCTGCAGCACGTCCTGGGGGATCTGCCGGGCGTTCTGCGGCAACGGGACGCGCACCCAGCCGGCCTCGCGCGCCACGCCGAGGACCGCCACGGCGAGGATCGCGCCGGTGCGCACGGCGCCCGGCAGTGGAGCGGCCAAGCCGGACAGCAGCCACAGGACGGCCGCGGTGAGGGTGCCTCCGAGGAGAAGGCCGAGGGTGAAGACGGCGAGGACCTGGCCCTGCCGTACGGGAGCCCGCCAACCTGGCGAGAACAGCACGAAATCGCTGTTACGCGTTCAAACCGAGCCGGACAGGGAGTAGCCCGCCAGGGCACCGACCGAGGCCCAGCACAGCACCGCCTGGTCCGCGGCCGCCGCCGCGACGGCCAGGAGGGCCAGCGCGGCGAACGGCAGCAGCGGCTCGGTCAGGCCCCGGCGCAGGCGTCCCGCCGGCAGGGTCTCAGCTGCAGGCATACGCCCACCGGCAGATCGACTTGTACCAGGTGCCGGCCGCGCTCTTCGTCCAGCCGTCGTGGCAGCGCCAGGTCACCGAGTTCGCGCAGCTCCCGCAGGGGCTCGCGTAGTGCCAGAGCCAGCCGTCGTACTTGCTGCCGTAGCACTCGTTCGGCCGGAGCTTGTACTTGCCGGGATCCGAGACACCCGACTTGTGATAGCCCTTGTAGGTTCCGCTCGTCCGGCAGGCGGTGGACACGACGGTGCTGGGCCCGCAGCCGGGCGAGCAGTTGTGCGACGACGCGTACGACGGGCACGTGGTGTAGATGTCGTAGTAGCCCGGGGTCAGGCCCTTCTGGTACGGGCTCGGGACCCAGCCCGTGGCCAGGGCCTTGCGGGCCGGGGCGAAGATCCCGACGGCGACCAGCCCGGCCGTGGTGCCGGCGGCGATCGCCCCGCCGAGCATCGACCGGCGGCCGACGCCTTCGGCGGTCGCCGCGGGCGCGTGGCGGCGTACGCGCCCGGCACCCTCCGGACGGGGGCCGCGCAGTGCGGGGATGTTGTCGAGTTCGAGCATGATCACTCCTCGTTCCGGCGGCCGGTCGGGCCGCACGTCAGGTCTCAGCGCGTGCTGCGGTCCAGCTCCGCGTCGTCGTTCAGTCGTCCACCGGCGTCGGTGACCAGGGTGTGCAGGCCGCGTATCGACCCGACCGGCTCCGCCGTGCGCACCCGCCCGTCCGCGCCGATGATCACCCCGTACGGCGTGGCGGGGACCTGGTACGCCGTGAAGAGCTCCGCCTGGCGCGACAGGATCGCCATGTTCGCCGGCGGGTCCGCGCCGATCGCCTCCTCGGCGAAGATCGCCCTGGTCGCCGGAGCGCCGTCGAGGCCGATCGCCTCCTGGAAGACGTCGTGACAGACCGGGCAGTCCTCGCTCAGGAACAGCAGGAGGGTCGGCTGCCCGGGCTCGGCGCGTACGAGGTCCAGGGCGGGCGCGGGCGTGCCGGCCCGCAGGCCCAGGTCGCGGGTGCGTGGTCCCTGCGTGAGCTGGTGCACCTGGCGCACCAGCCCGGCCACGACCAGCGCGAGCAGCACGAGGGCCACCCAGGTCATCAGCAGCGCGGTGGTCTCGAAGCTCATCAGGCGGCCTGCCTTTCGGGATCGAACATGGCCTGCGGCAGCAGCGAGAGCAGCACCGCGAACAGGATGGAGGCCAGGACCGCGATCGCGGTGTGGGCGCCGTGCGCCGGCGCCGTTCCCGTGACCGCCACGAGGGAGGCGAGCGCGAGGGCGGCGGCGCGTCCGGCCACCCAGCCGCTCATCGGCGTGTCCCCGCCCGGCCCGGTCGCGCAGCCGCACGGCACGCTCGGCCGGGTGCGCAGGACGTACAGGCCATAGCCCGCGTAGACGGCGAACAGGACCGCGGCGCCGCCCGCCGCGAGCGCGAGGGTGCGTGAACTCCCGGCCGGTACGGCGTAGCCCGTGGCCGCCCCGAGC
>DASQPY010000057.1:0-6611 GCA_035643735.1 Actinoallomurus sp.
GACGTCGTTCACGCCGTCGGCGGGGACGGCGACGACGGCGAGGTCGACGTCGCCGGGCACGTCGCCGATGGCCGCGTAGGCGCGGACGCTGGCGACCGCGGTGGCGGTGGGGTGCACGGGGAAGACGGGGCCGGCGAAGCCCCCGGTGAGCAGATTGCGCAGTGCCGTCTGGCCGACGGAGTGCGCCGTGCGGCTGGCACCGATCACCGCGACCGACCGCGGCGACAGCAGCCGGCCGATCGAACGCGACTCGGCCCGGTGCTCGCGGGCCGCCATGACCTCGCGCGAGGTCTCGGTGGGCTCCAGATCGAGGGTGAGCATCAGGACGCCGTCCTCGAACCGCTGCTCGGCCTCGTATCCCGCGTCGCGGAACACCTTGCTCATGCGGCGGTTCTCCGGAAGCACGTCGGCGAGGAACCGGTCGATGCCGCGTTCGCGCGCGGCGGCGGCGATGTGCTCCAGAAGCACGCTCGCCAGGCCGCGGCCCTGGTGCGCGTCCTCGACGAGGAAGGCCACCTCGGCAGTCTCCGACCTGCCGTTTCCGGCCTCGTCGGCGGAATGGATGCGGTCGTAGCGGACGACCGCCACCATCGCGCCCCCGATGGTCGCGATCAGCGCGACGCGGTCGTCGTAGTCGACGTTCGTGAAATGCTCGACCTCACCGTCGGTCAGCCGGGGGCGCGGGGAGAAGAACCGGTAGTAGATCGACTCCGGCGACAGCCTGGCGTAGAACTCGCGTAGCAGCCCGGCGTCATCCACCCGAATGGGGCGAATATGCGCTGTCCCCCCATCGGTGAGGACGACGTCGGCCTCCCAGTGGTCGGGATACGGCACAGGTCGAGAGTAACGGGAGATGCCAAAATCGCGTCTCGTTCGATACCCATCGGGGTACTGAGAGCTGTTAGGTTTTTGCTCCGGGTCGCGCAGCTCCGCTCGCCCAAAAAGGGCGGCGACCGCAGAACAGGGTGGTGACGTCATGACGCGCGTGGTCGTGGTCGGTGACCTTATGACCGATGCCGTCGCGCGGGCCGCATACCCGCTGGCGAAGGGCGGAGACACGCCCGCCAAGGTCACGATGCACGGGGGCGGCTCCGGCGCCAACGTGGCGTCCTGGCTGGCCGTCGAGGGCGTCGAGTCCGCCTTCGTCGGGCGGCGCGGCGCCGACATCGCGGGCCGTAACCGCGACATGGAGCTCATGGGCTACGGCGTCGACGCCCGCCTCGTGATGGACCCCGAACGCGCTACCGGCACCTGTGTGGTCATGGTGACCCACAAGGGCGATCGGACGATGTTGTCCGATCCCGGGGCCAATGGGGCACTGCTGCCCGAGGACATCCCGCAGGATCTGTTCGCCCCGGGCGCCCACTTGCACGTGTCCGGTTACTCCCTGCTCAACGACGGGTCCCGGCAGGCGGCCCTGCACGCGATGAACCTCGCGGGCAGCGCCCAGATGTCGATCACCGTCGACGGCGGCGCCAACTCCCTGCTCAAGCGGGCCGGCGCCGAGCCGTTCCTGGACTGGACCCAGGGTGTGCGCCTGCTGATCGTCAACGCGGCCCAGGCCGAGGCGCTGACCGGCCGGGACAACCCCGAGCAGGCCGCCAAGGTCCTGACCGCCTGGTATCAGCAGGTCGTGGTGAAGATGGGCGCCGACGGTGCACTCTGGTACACCAACGGCCGGTCCGAGCCCGTACGCGTCGCCGCGGAGCCGGTCGAGGACGTCATCGACGGCACGGGAGGCGGCGACGCCTTCACCGCCGGATTCCTGCCGGCCTGGCTCGACGGCAAGCCGCCCGCCGAGGCGCTGGCCGCCGGATGCCGCCTGGCCACACGGGCCATCGGGCACCTGGGTGCCCGCCCGATCCTCTAGAGGATCTCAGCAGTAAGGGCCACCGGGCGGCGAGGGCACGAAGTCGTACGGTGCCAGCGGCCCCAGGACACGCAGCCTGATCCGGCCGGCCCAGCGGTAGCCCAGTTCGTCGACGGCCCGCCGGAAGTTCTCGCGATCCTCGTCGGCGACGAGGAAGGCCGCGTCCGCCGCGGTGTCCTCGTTGGCCGGCGGGCGTGGAGCGACGGCGACGGCGTGCGGTGACAGCGCCTGCACCAGATCCGCGGTGTCCACCTCGCGCTTGGCGTCCAGCGCGTGCACGATCAGCTCACCCAGGCGTACCCGCTCGTAGTAACCGGCCTCCTCCGGCAGTCCGCGCAGGCTCTCGCGCAGCCGCATGACCTCCGGCTCCTCGGCGAGCACCTCACGTAGGACGGTGTCCTGGACGTAGGTGCCCGAGACGCTGAACTCCGCCCGGCCCTCCAGGTCGGCGAGGATGCCGGTGAACCAGTCGTAGTAGGGCTCGAGCATCTCCTCGGCCACGGCGTCGGCCGTGGTCACGACGGCGCTGAAGCGCAGCGGCAGCATGGTGGTGCGGGCGGCGAGCGACGCGACGACGCTCTCATGCGCGAGAAGATCGTCACGGGTGCCCATGGCGCCGGTGGCCGGGAGTTCGCTGATCACGCCGGCGAGATCGCCGTAGCGGACCAGGCGTACCTTGCCGCCGCCGGTACCCAGCAGGCCCTCAGGCAGGTCGGTGCTGGCGGGAACGATCCCGTACACGTAGCAGATGCGCGCACCCGGGCTCTCGACTCCGGCCTCCTGCCGTGTCGTCACTCCTCGCGCTCCCTCCGGGCCGGCAGGGTACGGCGCACCGAGCTCGTCGTGCCATCTGTCCAGGGCCTCGGCGGCCGACTCCGCCGGCCCGCCGAGCAGTGCGCTCGGCGGGTCGGCGAGGTGGGGCGCCGACGCGTCCATACGTAGCGGGGGGGCCGCGGAGGCCTCAGCGATCCCGGCCCGGCGGGTGCCTCTCAGGGCACCGGGGGCCGAGGTGGCGGCCCGCACCGGCTCAGGGGATGCCGTCGCGAGCACCGGGAACGCCACGATGGGCCTCAGCCGCCGGGTCAACCCCAGCAGTCGGGCACCGATCGCTGTAGGACCTCTTTGATTCATGCCCTCCCCCGCCTCCGCGCAACCGGCTGCGGCGACCCCGATGGCTGGGGACGCCCCGGTCGCGGGGTGTCGTGAGATCGACATTACCTGCGCAAATGGTCGGCATAAGGATCCATTTATGATTCGCGAATCGCGCCGTCATCGAGGGGGCCGGCGCACGGCATCTCCGCCCCCTCAGGTCACACCGGCCCCACGGTGATCAGGCGGTCACGGCCAGGACGAGCGGCAGGACCGCGGGGGCGCCGGCCTCGCGGAGGAGCTTGGCGGCGATCGTGACCGTCCAGCCGGTGTCGACCCGGTCGTCCACGAGCAGGACGGGGCCGCCGAGGCCGGCCACGGTGTCCGGGATCGTCAGGGCGTTCCAGAGAGTACGGACGCGCTGGGCGCTGTTGTGACGGCGTGGCCCCGGCCCCGTACCCGCGTAGCCGATCTCGCCGAGATAGGACAGCCGGCCGATCGTGGCGACGCGGCGCGCCAGATCCGCGATCATCGCGGGCCGGGTCGCCGACGCCATGCCCACCACGCCGACGGGGCGCTGCGGCCAGTCCCAGGCGGACAGCACCTCCACGACGGCGTCGAAGACCTCGCCGGACACGGGGGCGTCCGGCGCGCCGTCGGACAGCACGCGGCGCAGGCGGTTGCCCCAGCCGAGATCGGTGAGGCGGCCGAGCGCACGCCCCGGCTCGGCCTGCAGGCTCGCCGGAATGCGGCCCGAGATGCCCTCGGCCTTCATGCCGGTGGGCCACATCCGGCGCGGCGTCACCTCGACGCCGGGCCTGCGCAGCCGGTCGCGGGCCTGCGTCGCCGCGGCGTCAGAGACCTCCCCGGAACGGTGGCGGCCGGTGCAGTTGTCGCAGCGGCCGCACGGAGCCGCCTCGGGGTCGTCCAGCTGGCGACGCAGGAACTCCATGCGGCAGGCGTCCGCGGCCTCGTAGTCGAGCATGGCGCGCTGTTCACGAGACCGCTCGGCCGCCACGCGCTCGTAGCGTTCGCGGTCATAGGCCCACGCCTGGCCGGTCGCGGTCCAGCCGCCCCTGACCCGGCGGACGGCGCCGTCGACGTCGAGCACCTTCAGCATCATCTCCAGGCGGCTGCGGCCCAGGTCGACGCGGCTCTCCAGGGCGGCGGTCGACAGCGTGCCCTCCTGCTCCAGGACGTCCAGCGCCAGGCGTACGACGTTTTCGGCCGGGAAGGCCAGGCCGGCGAAGTAGGCCCAGATGTCACGGTCCTCGGCCCCCGGCAGCAGGATCACCTCGGCGCGTTCGACGCCGCGCCCGGCGCGGCCGATCTGCTGGTAGTACGCGACCGGCGACTGCGGGGCGCCCACGTGCACGATGAAGCCGAGGTCGGGCTTGTCGAAGCCCATGCCGAGGGCGCTGGTCGCGATCAGCGCCTTGACCTTGTTGTCGAGGAGGTCCTGCTCGGCCTGGAGGCGCTCGGCCTGTTCGGTCTGGCCGGTGTAGGCGGCGACGGCGTAGCCGCGGTCGCGCAGAAAGGTGGCGATCTCGTGCGCCGCGGCGACGGTGAGCGTGTAGATGATGCCGGATCCGGGCAGCTCGTCGAGTTGTTCGGCGAGCCAGGCCAGCCGCTGCTCGGCACCCGCCAGGCGTACGACGGAAAGGCGCAGGCTCTCGCGGTCGAGCGGCCCGCGCAGGATCAGCGTCTCGCTGTCGGCGGCGAGCTGGTCGGCGACGTCACGCGTGACCCGCGCGTTGGCGGTGGCGGTCGTGGCGAGGACCGGCACGCCGGACGGCAGGTCGGCGAACAGCGTGCGCAGCCGGCGGTAGTCGGGCCGGAAGTCGTGGCCCCAGTCGGAGATGCAGTGCGCCTCGTCGACGACGACGAGCCCGGCGCCGGCCGCGAGCCGGGGCAGGACCTGATCGCGGAAGTCGGGGTTGTTGAGCCGCTCGGGGCTGACCAGCAGCAGATCGACCGCGCCGTCCCGTACGTCGCTGAAGACCTGTTCCCAGTCGTCGGTGTTGGAGGAGTTGATCGTCGCCGCGCGGACGCCGGCCCGCTCGGCGGCGGCGATCTGGTTGCGCATCAGGGCGAGCAACGGGCTGACGATCACCGTCGGCCCGGCGCCCTGCTCCCGTAGCAGCACGGTCGCGACGAAGTAGACCGCCGACTTGCCCCATCCGGTGCGCTGGACGACGAGGGCCCGCCGTCGTTCGACGACCAGGGCGTGGATGGCCGCCCACTGGTCCTCGCGCAGCCGGGCGTGCTCACCCGCGAGTTGCCGCAGGCACGCCTCGGCGCGTTGTCGTAGCTCGGCGCTCACTTCATCGACCATGGTCCCTTGCTATCAGGGACCAGGGACGGATGTGGCCACGATCAGTAGGTCGCGGCCGGCTCGGGCTGCAGGACGGCGTCGAGGAGGCCGGGGAACCTCGCGTCGAGGTCCTCGCGGCGCAGCGTCAACAGGCGGCGCGCGCCCTGGACCCGGGATTGGGTGATGCCCGCCTCGCGAAGGATGCGCAGATGGTGGGACATGGTGGACTTGCTGACCTCGAGCCCGGCGTCGTGCCGGATCTGGTTGCAGGAGGACTCACCGCCCTGGGCCAGCGTGCGTACCGTCGCCAGCCGCGCCGGATCGGCCAGGGCGGCCAGCACCTTGGGCAGGCTCAGCCCCTCCGCCGGGGGATGAATCGCGTCTTCGCTCACATGTCAAGCATAAATCAGAGTTGCAGGAAGTTCGACCACTGTCGTACTGTTCGACAAGTTTCGAACCCTTCGATGGTTGTCGAACACCTTTCCCTGGAAGTGACGTGTCTCAACTCGCCTCAACCCCTGCCCCACGCCGCTGGATGATGCTGCCGGTGATCCTGTCGGCCACGTTCATGGCACTGTTCGACTTCTTCGTCGTCAACGTCGCCGCCCCGTCCATGGAGCACGACCTGCACGCCGGTCAGGCCGCCCTGGAGCTCATCGTCGGCGGATACGCCTTCACGTACGCCAGCGGCATGGTGACCGGCGGCCGCCTTGGCGACCTGCTCGGGTACCGGCGGCTGTTCGTGGCCGGCATGGCCATCTTCACACTCGCGTCACTGCTCTGCGGGCTCGCCCAGTCACCGTCGGAGCTGGTGGCGGCGCGACTGCTGCAGGGACTCACCGGCGCGCTCATGGTGCCCCAGGTGCTGGCCCTGATCACCGCGACCTTCCCGGCGGACGAACGGCCGCGCGCGATGTCGTGGTTCGGCGTCACCGCCGGGATCGGCGCGATCGCCGGGCAGGTGCTCGGCGGACTGCTCCTGGACGCCGACCTGTTCGGGCTCGGCTGGCGGGTGATCTTTCTGATCAACGTGCCGGTGGGCCTGGTCGCACTGGTCTTCGCCATGCGGCTGCTGCCCTACCACCGCGCGGAGCGCCGCCCTCGGCTCGACCCGCTCGGCGCCATCGGCATCTCGGGGGCGCTCGCCCTGATCCTGGTGCCGCTCATTCTCGGCCGCGAGGAGGGCTGGCCGTTGTTGACCTGGGTCTCGATGGCGCTGTCCCTGCCGGTCCTGGCCGCGACCCTGGGCTGGGAGCTGCACCTCACCCGCCGGGGCGGCGAGCCGCTGCTCGACCTGACGCTGTTCCGCAACCGCGCGTTCGCGGCGGGGCTGCCGGT
>DASQPY010000058.1:0-5103 GCA_035643735.1 Actinoallomurus sp.
ATGTGGCAGGGCGCGGTCCTCCGCGCCCTGCCATCCCGGGTCGGAGACCGAGATGTGCGTCGTGGCCGCGCCCGCCCATTTCGGCGAGACGATCCTCTACCACGGACGCTGCCACCATCCCTCTCACGGGAGGGTCCACGTACTCGGCTACCAGAACGTCGCGGCCGGCCACGCCGCCGGTCCGAACGTGATGCTGCTGCACCTGCCCGGCGCCGGCATGACGCAAGGCAACTTGGTCGACACGAGCGGATCGCGGCGGATCCTCACGGACATGACCCTGGAGCTCGGCCCGCCGATCTCGGTGGGCTACCCCGGCGATCGACTGCCACACGGGCGGGGTCCCGGACATCGGCGGCCCGGTGCGCGTCGACCACTGGGTGATCCTCGGCACCGACGAGGAACACGCCCCGCCCGAGATGGGGAGGAGTGGAGGACGGCGCGGATGAGCTGGAGCGAGGAGGTCCTGCGGGGCCCGGCGGGCCCGTTCCTGCCTGCGGCGATCACCGGCCGGACCTACACGGGCGTCCATCCGAACGGCGACTTCGTGATCCCGTACTCGGATCTGACGGAGGGCAGGATGACGGCGATGCGCCGTGTCGGGCCGATCGGCTGAGCCGCCGCCTCCTCCCGACCTCTGTGGCGCGGGCCCCGGCCGTTCGGCCGTCGCCGGCGCGCCTGACACAATGACGCATGTGACCGCACAGATTCTGGACGGCAAGGCGACCGCGGCGGAGATCCGTAGCCGGCTCAAGGCACGTGTCGAAGCTCTGCGGGAGCGAGGCATCATCCCGGGGCTGGGCACCGTGCTCGTGGGAGACGATCCGGGCAGCCAGGCGTACGTCGCCGGCAAGCACCGTGACTGCGCGGAGATCGGGATCGCGAGCATCCGCCGCGACATGCCCGCGACCGCGACGCAGGAGGAGGTCGAGGCCGTCGTCGACGAGCTCAACGCCGACCCCGCGTGTACCGGGTACATCGTGCAGCTGCCGCTGCCCAAGGGCCTGGACGAGCAGCGCGTGCTCGAGCGTATCGACCCGGCCAAGGACGCCGACGGCCTGCACCCGGTCAACCTGGGCCGGCTCGTCCTGATGCAGCCGGGCGCGCTGCCCTGCACGCCGCACGGCATCGTGGAGCTGCTGCGCCGCTTCGAGGTGCCGCTGCGCGGCGCCGACGTCACCGTGATCGGCCGCGGCATCACCGTCGGCCGCTCGCTCGGCCTGCTGCTCGGCCGCCGGACCGAGAACGCCACCGTGACCACCTGCCACACCGGTACCAAGGACCTCGCCGCGCATACCCGCGACGCGGACATCGTCGTGGTCGCCGCAGGCGTCCCGGGCCTCGTGACCGCAGACATGATCAAGCCGGGCGCGGCCGTGCTCGACGTCGGCATCACCCGCACGGAGGCGGGCCTGACGGGCGACGTCGACCCGGGCGTACGCGAGGTGGCCGGCTGGCTGGCCCCCATGCCCGGCGGCGTCGGCCCGATGACGCGCGCCATGCTCCTCGCGAACGTGGTGGAGTCCGCCGAGAACGCCTCCTGAGCCGGCCCGGCCGGCGACCGCGGGTCCGGGGCCCGGCCGGCCTGGTGGGCACCTTCCGAGGTAGCCGATCTGAGTGAGGGCGAAGCTCGCCGGCGTCGTGCAGTCCGGAGAGCGACGGGCCCCAGGCCGCTCCGCAATGTGCCGTAGGCGGCCAGGTGGCGAGAGCGCGCTGTGGGGTGGCCCATCACGAGGCGCCAGGGGTTCCGGCTGTCGGTGATGGGCGCGCCGCGGTTTGTCGCGGGGGCTGTTCTCTCCGTGGCTGGTTCCGGCGCCTCCCCGCATGAGGTTCCGGCTGTTCCGTGATGGGCGCGCCGCGATCTGTCGCCGGGGGCCGTTCTGCGCCGGAGGGGGCCCGCACGGCGTTCCGCCTGTCCCGTCATGCATGGCCGGGCCTGCTGCCCGGGCCGTTTCGCACCCGCAGGTAGCGGCCGGTGCCCTCCCCGGATACGGGCCCTCTACTCCGCCGGACCCGGGCCGCGCCGGCTACGCCTACCCCTGCCTCCTCCCCGCGTGGCCCTCCACCCCTTGTCCGCGGGCCCCCCACCCCTTATCCGCGTGGCGGCGGGCGTGGCGTCGTTGGTTCGCCTGGGTCCTCTCCTGCGGGGCCTCAGCTGGCCGCTCGGCGGCCGGGCGCGGTCGGCCTTCGCGTGGTGCCTGGGCGGGTGGCGCCGGGAGCTCCGCCGACTGTGCCGGCTCCTCCGCCCGGGCGTGGGCCGTCGGGGCGGCGTGCCGTCTCGGGCGTGCGTCCGCCCTGCGGCGGCACGTGGACCGGCGGCAGCGGGCGTACGAGGCCGAGTGCGATGACCTCGTTGGCCAGCCGGGTGCGCCGGTTGGCGCCCTCCGGGATGCGAAACTTCTGGTAGAGACGCAGCAGATGCTGCTTGACCGCCGCCTCGGTGACGACCAGGTCCGTCGCGATCTCGCGTGCGGTGGCCGGGGCCACGAACGCCTCGTCGGACAGGGCCGGCCGGCACAGCGACGTGAGCACGTCGACCTCGCGGCGGGTCAGGTCAGGGGCGACGGCCCGGCGCAGCTCGACGTCGGGGTCGACGTCTTCGCGCGGGATGCCGCCCATGCGACAGCGGGCGGCGCCGAAACTCACGACGTCGCCGTCCTCGAGAACGCGCCGCGCGATCGGGCGGCCATTGACACGTGTTCCGTTGCGAGAAAGTCCGAGGTCCACGACGTAGACGTACGGGCCGCGCCTGACAAGCTCGGCGTGCAGCCGGGAGACGCTGGGCTCGTCGAGTCGTATGTCCACGCCTCGCCCCCGCCCGATCGTCGTCACCTCGGGTCGCAACGGCAGTACGGTGCCGTTCTCCTCGATCCGTATGAACGGGCCCTCCACGGCGGTCCCTCCCAGCTAGTTAGCGACCCCTGTCTGGCGGGTTACCCGGACGGGCCATGGTCACACCCTCCTACTGGCCGGTAGGGCCGAGTACCACGGGAATCCTGGGGCATGACGAGCATTTTGGACTGGTATTTCAGAGGCGTCTGGCGCCGGTGTGACACGAGGGACCGGAGACACGGACCGGACCATCCGTGCGGACGGCCGGTGCCGGTTGACGGCCGCTGCCAAGATAGGAGACATGTCAGAGCCGTACGGTCCGCCGGAGTCGCCCGAGCCGATCCACGAGGCCCCCTCGGCGCCGCCGACCGCCGAGCCTCCACCGGCGGCGCCGCAGCGACCGCTGTACGGCGCCTACTCCGCGGCGCACGCGACGGACTCGTCGGAGGCGCATCCGCTGCCCGGCCCCGCGACACCACCACCGCCGCCCCGCACCGCCGACAGCACGCGGGCCCGTCCGGCGGTGCCACTCTGGTTCGGCAGGCTCCCGTACGGCCTGGTGCTGTGCGGTGTGGCGGCCGGCCTCGCCGTCGTGGCCACCAATCACTTCCGGCGCGGAAGCATGCTCATCGCCGCCTCGGTGTTCATCGGCGCGCTCGCGCGGCTGCTGCTGCCGGAAAGCCAGGTGGGCATGCTCGCTGTGCGTCGCAGGTGGCTGGATGTGTTCCTGATGACGGCCGCCGCGGTGGGCATCACACTTGTCGCTTTTGTCGCGAAGGGGTCCAGCGGCTGATTGACGCCGACGCTCCGATAGCCTCGTCAGCGAGCCTAACGAAGGACTGCTGACCAGTGTGGAGCGGAAGAGCCGATCGCGCCCTCGCTACCACGGCGTAGGAAGGGACAGCTACAGCATGCCCAAGATCAAGGTAGCGGGCCCCGTCGTCGAACTCGACGGCGACGAAATGACACGGATCATCTGGCAATTCATCAAGGACCAGTTGATCCTGCCCTACCTGGACGTCGACCTGAGGTATTACGACCTGGGGATGGAACACCGGGACGCGACGGACGACCAGGTCACCATCGACGCGGCGAACGCCATCAAGGAACACGGCGTCGGCGTCAAGTGCGCGACCATCACCCCCGACGAGGCCAGGGTCGAGGAGTTCGGCCTGAAGAAGATGTGGCGTTCGCCCAACGGGACGATCCGCAACATCCTCGGCGGCGTCGTCTTCCGTGAGCCGATCGTCGTCTCCAACATCCCCCGCCTCGTGCCCGGCTGGACCAGGCCGATCATCATCGGCCGCCACGCCCACGGCGACCAGTACCGCGCCACCGACTTCGTCGTCCCCGGCCCGGGCAAACTGACCATCGCGTTCGAGCCCGCCGACGGCTCGGAGCCGATGGAGTTCCAGGTCGCGGAGTTCCCCGGTGGGGGCATCGCGATGGGGATGTACAACTTCGACGAGTCGATCCGCGACTTCGCGCGCGCCACGATGCGCTACGCGCTCGACCGGAAGTTCCCCCTCTACCTGTCGACCAAGAACACGATCCTCAAGGCCTACGACGGCCGCTTCAAGGACCTGTTCGCCGAGGTCTTCGAGTCCGAGTTCAAGGCCGACTTCGAAGCGGCCGGCATCACCTACGAGCACCGCCTCATCGACGACATGGTCGCCCAGGCCCTCAAGTGGGACGGCGGCTTCGTGTGGGCGACCAAGAACTACGACGGCGACGTGCAGTCCGACGTCGTCGCGCAGGGCTTCGGCTCGCTCGGCCTGATGACCTCGGTCCTGATGACCCCGGACGGCCGTACGGTCGAGGCCGAGGCCGCGCACGGCACCGTCACCCGGCACTTCCGCCAGCACCAGCAGGGCAAGCCGACGTCGACCAACCCGATCGCGTCGATCTTCGCCTGGAGCCGGGGCCTGGCCCACCGTGGCAAGCTCGACAACGCCCCCGCGGTGACCGAGTTCGCGAACACGCTGGAGAAGGTCTGCGTCGAGACCGTCGAGGGCGGTCAGATGACCAAGGACCTGGCCCTGCTCGTCGGCGGCGACCAGGGGTGGCTGACCACCCAGGAGTTCCTCACCGCACTGGATGAGAACCTCCAGAAGAAACTCGCCTGACCGAATGAAGGCCCCCTCAACTGCGTTTTCACCGCAGGCGAGGGGGCCGTTCGTATGTCTGGGCCGTCTGTGGGCCGTCAGCGGATATGCTTAGCCGTTTTGAAGACCGCCGACACGGTCTTGAGGGTCCGCCTCTGACTGCTGGGCA
>DASQPY010000059.1:0-3168 GCA_035643735.1 Actinoallomurus sp.
GTCAGCGAGCCTAATGAAAACGGTTTTCATTGTCTACAGGCCCTTGCTCCGCCATAATGAAAACCGTTTCCAGTATGGTAGTCCGAGAACACCTCGGAAGGAGCACCATGTCTCGTCGCTGTCAGGTCACCGGGCGTGAACCCGCCTTCGGCAACAACGTCTCCCACTCCCATCGGCGCACCCGCCGCCGCTTCGACCCGAACATCCAGCGCAAGCGGTTCTGGCTGGCCAGTGAGCAGCGGTACGTCCGGCTCACCGTCAGCGCCAAGGGCATCAAGACGATCGACAAGCGTGGCATCGAGGCGGTCGTCGCCGAGATCCGCGCCCGCGGAGGCAGGGTCTGATGGCCAAAAGGAGCAAGATCGTCAAGAACCAGCAGCGCCGGGCCGTCGTCGCCCACTACGCCGAGCTCAAGCAGCTCATCAAGGCACCGGACACCGATCCCCAGGATCGGGCGGCGGCGGTACGTGAGTTGAGCCGCCAGCCGCGCGATGCCAGCCCGACCCGGCTGCGCAACCGGGATGTAATCGATGGCCGGCCCCGGGGGACCCTGCGCAAGTTCGGCCTCTCCCGCATCCGGTTCCGCGAACTCGCCCACCGTGGCCAGCTCCCCGGTGTCCGCAAGTCCAGCTGGTAGTTACGAGCGAAAGGTAGGGACGGTGCAGGACCTTCATGTCACCATCGCCACCGGCATGGCCGCCGACCTGGGCGATCTGCTGTGTGCGCGGACCCGGGCGTTCGGTGTCGCGGTCGCGCGTTACCGGCACCGCCGCGACATCCTGACCCGTACGTACGGCGGCGAGCAGGTGCACCTGCCGGTGGCCCACTGCGTCAGCTGCACACTCCGCGAGGACCTGCCGCGTTTCCTGTCCGGCGTGGCAGGCCGGCACGAGCGGCTGCTGCTGATTCTTCCCGAGATCGCCGACCCGCTGGACGCCGCGACCGCCATCGACACGGCGGACGTCGGCGTACGGATCGACACCGTCGCGATGATCGCCGACCTGGCCACGATCACCCACGAGCTGGCCGGCGGCGAGACCCTCGCCGACCGCGGGATCGCCGGTGCGGCGACCGACGGCCGTACGGTCTCCAGCGTCCTGGCACGCCAGGCCGAGACCGCCGACCTCTTCCTCACCTGGGCTCCCCCGCACACCGACCCGTTCGATGCCGCGATCGGCCACAGCCTTCTCACGCACCTGTCCCCCTGGGCGCCGTCCCTCGACCTTGAGGCCGTGACGGACCTCGCCGCACCGGCAGGTAAGCCGGCCTTCGACCTGCACGCCGTGCACGAGCGCACGCAACCCGGTGGAGCGCTGCCCGGCTGCCCGGACCCCGAGGGCCCGGTCAGCACCCTGATCTGGCGCAGCCGCCGCCCGTTCCATCCCGAGCGGCTGTACGCCGCCCTCGAGCCGGTGCTGGACACAGGGATCGTGCGCGCCCGCGGCCATCTATGGCTCGCCAGCCACCCGCTGACGCTGCTGTCGTGGGAGTCCGCCGGCGAGACCCTCGCCATCGAGCCGGCGGGACGGTGGCTGCACTCCGCCGACCCCGCCACCTGGCGCCATGCCTCCCCCATCCGCCGTACGACCGCGTCACTGGACTGGCACCCCCAGCACGGCGACCGGCGCACCGAGATCCGTTTCACCGGCATCGACATCGCCACCACCGAACTGCGCCTCGCACTGGACGAGGCGGTCCTCACCGACACCGAGATGACCACCGGAGAACACGTCTGGGCGCGACTGCCCGACCCGTTCACGCCCTGGCTCGGACCCACCACGGCCGAACCCGACACACGCCGAACCGCCTGAAAGAGAACCATGGACCCGGCGTCCACCCCGACTACCGGCCCGTCGTCTTCCGTGACCGGTCGGCCGGCCACGCGCTCCTACTGGCCGAACGGCGTCCGCAGGCGAGGGAGGACCTCGGCGCCCAGACGCGCGATGTTCTTCTCGGTACGGGCGGGGTCGCCGCCGCCTTCGACCATGAGGATCAGGTGCCGGACGCCGGTGCGTTCCACTGTCGCGGCCATCGTCTTCAGACAGTCCTCGGGAGTTCCGACCGGATGAACGCGGCAGAGGAACTCGGCGTACTCCTCGGCATCGCGCGGCGTCCTGGATCGGCCGTCGATGGGAACGTATCCGGCCAGTCCGGGACCGAGCCAGCGAGGGAGTTCGGTCCGCAGCAGATCCTGAGCCTCGGCCCGGGTGTCCGCGACGTAGGCCACGACGGCCGCGACGTGGTCATGACGCGCCGCCGGCGGCCGGGCGGCGGCATAGGCGTCGATCATCGCTCGTTTGCCGGCATCGTCGATGTGCATTCCCAGCAGCATCGGCAGGCCGCGCTCGGCGGCCAACGCGACCGTGTCCATGGACGTGCAGGCGACGGTCACGGGCGGAGCCGTGTGCGCCTGCGGCACCATGGGGACCTCGCGGAACGCGTACGTCGGTCCGGCCGCGGAGATACGTTCCCGGGTCAACGCGGCCAGTAGAAGATCAAGGCTCTCGGCGAAGGCGGTCTCATAGCGCGCCAGCCCGGTACCGAAGACCTCCAGGTCGACCCACGGCCCGCCGCGACCGACACCCAGGTGAAACCGTCCGGACGAGACCAGGTTGAGGAGCGCGGCCTCTTCGGCGAGCGCCACCGGATGCCGGGTGGACAGCACGCTGACGGCCGTACCTACGGTGAGGCGTTCGGTACATCCCAGCACGTAGCCGGCGAGTGTGGTGGCGGACGGACACACGCCGTAGGACATGAAGTGGTGCTCGGCGAACCACACGTCGTCGAAGCCGGCCCGCTCGGCCGCGACGGCCGCGTTCACCGTGGCGGACAAGACCTCACCATGACTCTGGCCGGGAAACCGGGCGGCCAGCAGGAAGACGCCGATTCGGACCTCGCGTGAGATAACCGCATCCTCCTATCGATAACGGTTTTCATCTTCTCCAGGATGTGGTCCCGTGGGCAAGAGCCGGTTATTCGTACGGGTCGGAAGGACTGCCGACGGGGCGTACGGCGGTGGCCGTGAGCCGGGGTGTGTCGATGTCATGGATCTTCGCCCAGTTCGGTGACCAGGTACCGGTGACCTGCATCCAACGGCCGGTGGCCGGTGCGGGTACGCCGGTGATCGCGATGCGCATCGGGACGGCGTCGGCGGCGCAGCAGGTCATC
>DASQPY010000060.1:0-4762 GCA_035643735.1 Actinoallomurus sp.
CGAACAGGACCGCGGCGCCGCCCCCCGCGAGCGCGAGGGTGTGCGGGCTCCCGGCCGGCACGGCATAGCCCGTGGCCGCCCCGAGCGTCCCTTCGAGCGCGATGACGGCGACCGCGACCGGCCACCGCAGCGGGCCCGGCACGACGCGCTGGGCGGCCAGCGCGGCCGGCAGCGTACGCGGGGCGCGCAGGTGCCCGGCGAACGCCAGCAGAAGGACGAGCGCGACGGTGCCGCCGCAGACGCCCGTGAGCATCTCCGTCATCAGGCGACGGTCTCGACCTTGAGCGCGCCGATCCGCGCCGGGACCTTGGCCTTCTCACTCTCATGCGGCAGCACGGTGACCAGGGCCGAAGGCGTGGCGAGCAGGAAGTACGTGCTGTCGTCATCGAGCGTGTCGCGGAACAGCTCGCCGTGCGGCAGCCGTGCGCCGGACCACGACGGCAGCCGCCGCGAGGTCGTCTTGGTCAGCGCGGTCATCTCCAGCAGCCCGAGTCCGGGGATCTCTTTGGCCATGTGGGAGGGCTCGGCGATGCCGGCGCGCTTGGGGTTGCGCGACGTGACGGTGAGACCGTCGTCGTGCTCGGTCACGCCGAGGAGCTGGAAGACGTGCACCGCGTCGGCGGGCTTGGCGTTGTACATCGGGATGAACATCGAGAACCGCCGGCCCTGCCAGACGACGGCGAGCAGCTGGTCCTCCAGGCCGGACCGCTTGTCGTAGTCGGTGACCCGCGCGGTCCGCAGCCGTCCTTTCTGGGTCGAGAACTCATCATCGAACCGCCGGACGCCGAGATCGCGGGTCCAGCCGGTGGCGACGTCGTGTCCGCCCGAGGTGAGTTCGTAGAGCCCGCCGTCGACGGCGTACCGCCCCACGGAGGTGAACGGCTGGGCGAGGTCGAGCTCCCCGGAGATGCGGAAGCGGTACCCGTCGAGGGATCGGTGGACAACGCTCTTGGCCATAAGGTGTGCCTCCCGTGTACGGCCGCCCGAAAGACGTAGAGATCGGGCGTATGTCCGCGTACGTGGTTTGCTCCCCGGTGCCGATCTCGCCGAACCGCCGGTGCCCGTTTGTGGCCAACTCTGTCGCGAGGTGAACACATGGGGCCACCAAGACGTCGGTCACCAGCGACGACCCGTGACACGATGAGCGGCCGAATGGCCACGCGGAGTTCGGGTAGGCAGGTTGCGGAGGAAACGTGACAGAACGGGATCAGCGAGTACCACCCGTGTTGGCCACGGCGGCGGCATGGTGCTGGCGGCTGATCGTGATCGGCGTCGTACTCTACGCGGTCGCCCACGTCATCGGGATTCTTCGCCTCGTCGTCCTGCCCTGCGCCGTCGCTCTCCTGCTCTGTGCCCTGCTTCAGCCGCTCACCGACCGGCTGCGCCGCTGGATGCCGTCGCTGGCCGCGACCTGGCTGACGATGCTTCTGGCGCTGGGGGTGCTCGGCGGCGTCGGCACCTTCGTCGGCATCCAGGCCAACGACCAGATCCCCGATCTCGTGGACCGGATTCAGCACACCGTCAAACAGCTGCAGAACTGGCTGGTCACCGGGCCGCTCCACCTGAAGAGCTCCCAGCTGCAGTCGGCCATCGACGAGTTGCTCAAGCAACTTCAGGCGCAGCGCGGGAAGGTGGTCGGCACGGTGTTCACCGGGGCCACGGTGGCGGGTGAGGTGATCGCGTCCATCGTCTTCCTGTTCTTCGTGACGTTCTTCCTGCTCAAGGACGGCCGCGGGATCTGGACCTGGCTCATCGGCGGCTTCGGGCAGTACCGCGAGCGCTTGGACCGGGCGGGCCGGGCCTCGTGGGAGACGCTTTCCCAGTACGTCCACGGCACCGTGATCGTGGCGGCCATCCACTCGGTCGTCATCGCGGTCGTGCTGGTCATCATGGGCGTGCCGCTGGTCGCTCCGCTCGCCGTCATCGTGTTCTTCGGCAGCTTCATCCCCATCGTCGGGATCCTGGTGGCGGGAGCGGTGGCCGTCATCGTCGTCTTCAGCGTCAAGGGAGGCATCGCCGCCCTGGTCTTCCTCGGCATCCTGGTGCTCGAACAGCAGATCGAGGGGCACGTCCTGCAGCCCCTCGTCGTCGGCCGCTGGGTGCGGTTCCACCCGCTCGCGATCATCCTCGCGATCACGGTCGGCGGCGTGGTGGCGGGCATCCCGGGCGCCGCCGTCGCGGTACCGACGGCCGCGGTCATCTACCGCGCCATACCGGCGCTGCGCGGCTCTCCCGGCCCGACGCCCGCGGAGGCGCCGGCCAAACCGCGCTCGCTCGCCCGGGGGCGTACCCGCGAGCCGTCCGGTACGGAACCAGAGCCGTCCGCGCCGGAAGGGAAACCGCGCTCCGGTGAGCCAGGACCGGACGAGGCGCGGGAGTCCTGAGCGGGCCGCGATGCCGTACGCCGGGAGAAGACGTCGCCGCGCCGGGTCCTCCCCTTGCCCGCCGGGCCGTAGGTCACCGGGAAGACGCCGTTCAGGCGGTAGTGTCACGCCCTGTGACATGCCCAGGGCCCATGACCACGAGGTGAACCCGTGACAGTTGACATACTCATCCAGCGGCTGGACCCGGGCCTGCCCGCGCCGTCGTACGCGCACCCTGGTGACGCCGGGGCCGATCTGGTCGCCGCCGAGGACGTGGAGCTGGCGCCCGGTGAGCGCGTGATGGTGCCGACCGGCATCGCGCTCGCGCTGCCCGACGGCTACGCGGCCTTCGTGCACCCGCGGTCCGGACTGGCGGCTAGATTGGGAGTGACGATCGTCAATGCCCCGGGCACGGTCGACGCCGGCTACCGGGGAGAGATCAAGGTCACCCTGCTGAACACCGACATCCGCTCCACCGTTCGCCTCCAGCGCGGCGACCGCATCGCGCAGCTGGTCATCCAGCGCGTCGAGAGGGCGGTCTTCCATGAGGTCGAGACCCTGCCGGGCTCGGCACGCGGAGACGGCGGATTCGGATCCACCGGAGGGTACGCGGGGAACGTCCAAGCCGACAGGAAGGGTCGCGTCGCGGGCGCGTCCGTTCAGCACAGCAGTGAAGGAGCGTGAGTCGTGTTTCGACGCCGTCGTCGGGACGATGAGCCCGAGAACGACCTCGAGCCGACCGACGAGGAGACCGTCGCGGACGAGGAGACCGAGAGCGATGACGAGCCCGCGGTCGTGCTGCATGGCGGTCCATGGGACTCCGAGGCCGAGTCCGTTCCCGAGATGGAACGGGTCGACTTCGGCGCGATCCAGGTGCCCATCGGCGAGGGCCTCGAGATCCAGGTGAACGTCGAGGCCGTCGAACAGGACGCTGAGGGCAACCCCGTCGGCGGCCGCATCGTCGCGATCACGATCGTGCACGGAGAGAGCGGCCTTCAGGTGCAGCCCTTCGCCGCGCCGAAGAAGAACGGCATCTGGGAAGAGGTCCGCAAGGAGACCGCCGACGAGATCAAGCAGGCCGAGGGGGAGACCCAGGAGGCCGAGGGTCCGTTCGGCACCGAGCTCCACGGCATGGTCCCGGTGGCCATCCCGGACGAGATGCGCGACCAGGTGCCCGCGGACATCGCCGAGCAGGGCTTCGGCTGGCAGCCGGTCCGCTTCATCGGCGTCGACGGTCCCCGCTGGTTCCTGCGCGGCGTGCTGAGCGGCGCCGCCCTGGAGGACCCGGAGCAGGCCGCCATCATGGAGCAGGTCTTCCAGCACATCGTCGTGGCACGCGGGGACGCCCCGATGCCGCCGCGGGAGCTGCTCGAACTGACCCTGCCGGCCGAGGCCCAGCAGGCCATGGCCGCACAGGCCGAGGAGGGTGAGGAAGGCGAGGGCGAAGAGCGGCCTCCGCTGAACCCCTTCGAACGCGGCCCGGAGATCACCGAGGTCCGCTAAGCCTTCTTTGGGGATCCCGTCACCGGTCTGTTGGTGACGGGATTTCCGCATTACTGCGCAATGTAACCGACCAGATGCGTAAGGTGATCGGCATTGTGTCAGACTGAGCATGTGCACGGAGGTGAACCGCCGATGACCGAAGCGCTCGCCATGTCACCGGGCTACCACACCGGGCCATGGAGGATCGATGAGGTTCTGGCGCTGCCGGAGGACGGCATGCGGCATGAGCTTGTCGAGGGAAGACTGGTGGTATCCCCCGTGCCCGCCAATCCGCACCAGATGGCTGGTAAACGGCTAGAAAGGTTGCTCGACGAAGGAGCGCTGCCCGCACTGGAGGCGATGCGTGAGGTCAATCTTCGGATCGGAGCCGATCTCCTCATCCCCGAGGTCATGGTGGCTGATGCGGAGGTACTCGCAGGTCCAGGACAGTTCGTGAATCCGTCGGATGTTGTCCTCGTCGTGGAGATACTCAGTCCTGGCAATTCCAAGTTCGAGCGTGCCTGGAAGCCGCAGCGTTACGCGGAGGCCGCCATTCTGTTCTACGCGGAGGTCGATCTGATCGACGGGCCACGGATCAACTTCCAGGAGCTACGAGGCAGGGATTACGTCGAGATCGCCTACGCCGCGCCTGGGGGCCGCCTTCACGTTGAGAGGCCCTTCGTGCTGGACTTCGACCCGGGCGACCTGGTGGGCCCCCTGGTCAGCGGGTCAGGAGGACGCCGCCGTAGGAGACGCCGGCGATCAGTACCCATGACGTGAGGCCGAGGAGCAGGGCGCGGCGGCCGGTGCGGATCAGTGGCCGTAGGCGTACGGCACTGCCCAGGCCGAACAGCGCGGCGGCGAACAGCAGGTCCTTCACCGAGCTCGCCGCGTCCAGCGCGCCCTGGGGCAGTACC
>DASQPY010000061.1:0-2546 GCA_035643735.1 Actinoallomurus sp.
CCATTTTCCGCGCGGGTCGACTTACGCCGGGAAGGCGTCCCGTGGTGTCGTGCGGCGGCGCGGTGGAGGAGAGCAAGCCCGCGAGGTCACCCACGCCCGCGGCGGCCGCGAGGGCGACGTCCCGACGGCCGTCGTGCCCCAGGGCGTGGAGCGCGTCCATGGCGTCGCGGGCAAGGAAGATCTTGCCTGACCCCAGGTCGCCCCTAACCGCGCCCGGTTACAGGTTTCTTGACAGGGTCGACGGAACAGGGGGAGCAGCGGGATGCGAGGCGGGCGGAACAAGGTGGTCCCGGCGATCGTGGCCGCGGCATTAGCCGGTACGGCCGGAGTGGCGGCCGCCGACCCGCCGCCCAAGCCGAGCGCTCACGGCGTGGCGGGGAAGGGGAACGCCGCCACCAGGCACGGCGTCGGGCGTAACGGACACCGTCATCTGCGTCCCCGTACGGTGGTGCGCTGCCAGAATGACGACACCGAGCAGCTCGATGAGTTCGACAGCGACAACGACGAGCCGCTGCACATCGTCTCGCCCGACACCGCGGCGCCGGCCGGGGGACGCTGCCCCGGCATCCGGGACGCGCTCGGCATCGCGGACATCCTCGCGGGCGGGCACCGTACGCGTGCACGCGGTCAGGGCCGCGCCCCGGCGAGGCGCTGAGCACCACGCCGCCCGTACGGTGGGAGATCCACAGGCCGAACGGGCGGAGATTTCCCGGGCCGGGATGTCGAGGATCCGTCCTCCGCTCCGACTGATCGGCGAGGGGCGGCCAGGACGGCCGCCCGGACTCGACGAGGAGCGACGACCGTGAAGTACATGGTGCTGATCTACAACCGTCCCGGGTTCGTCCAGGACCTGTCCCAGGCCGAGCGCAGCGAACTCTTCGGTGAGGTCGACGCGATCATCAAGGAGCTCACCGACTCCGGCGAACTGCTCGGTACCGAGGCGCTGGCCGACCCGTCGACGACCCGGACCGTGCGCGTACGCGACGGCGTCCCGGCGATCACCGACGGGCCGTTCATCGAGGCCAAGGAGCAGTTCGCCGGCTACCTCCTCCTCGACTGCGAGAACCTCGAACGGGCCCTCGACGTCGCCGCGCGCTGGCCGGACGCCAAGAGGTTCGCGATGGAGGTACGGCAGGTCCTCTGAGAACACGCCCCCGGACGGGAACAAACTCTCCAACCCCTCTTGTTACACTCGACGTGGCCGGTGCGTCCGGAGTCCCCCGGGCCTAACCACTGCCTTCACGGAATACCGTTCGGCTGGAGCCGTGTTGTGCCTTTCGCCGTGAGGCGACCCGCGCACCGGTACACCAACGTGGAAGGCCCCGTCAGATTCTGGCGGGGCCTTTCACGTCGGAAGCTCAGATCACGTCCCAGGCGACGGAGTCATACGCCTGAGTCACGGTCTTCATGAACGACTCGTCCACCGGGATCCGCAGGTCATCGACGCGGTCGACGGCGGCCACACCGCGCGAGTTGGTGACGAAGACGCCGCGGAACGCGGCCAGGTCGGCGACGCGCACCGGACCCCGCCGCGACGCGACTCCCTGTGCCGGCAGCGCCGCCTCGAGCAGTTGCATGGTGATCCCGTCGAGGGCCGGCGCATCGGGCCAGATGACCGAGGTGCCGTCGAAACAGCCGAGGTTGGTGATCGCGCCTTCGGAGATGACCCCGTCCGGACCGGTGAGAAGCGCCTCGTCGAAGCCCTCACGCTCGGCGAGCCGCCGGTAGTAGCTCTGCCCGAAGCCCCCGAGATGCTTCACGTGGGCGACGGGACGCTGGTAGGAGACCGTACGCAGGCCGAGCGCCGTGTCCGGCCCGGCGACCGGGGGCCGTACGACGACCATCACGGACGGGCTCTCGCCGAACACGATGACGCGTACGGCCGCGTCGGAGACCTCACCGAGGGCGTGCCGGATGCGATCGCGCACCACCTCGCCGGGCAGGCCGGCGTCGTAGAGCTCGCGGTTGGCCGCGTCGAGCCGGGCGAGGTGCAGGTCCAGCCCGCGCGTCCGCCCGTCGCGTACCTGCATCGCGGTGAAGTGGCCGTAGTTGAGCGTCGCGAGGACGCTGAGCTCGGAGGCCGTCGCGGTGTGTCCGTCGATCTCGATGCGCGGGAGAGCCACGGCGTCCACGGTAGCGAACGGGTGCTGGGAGAATCGGAGCCGATGTATCGACTCCTCTTCGCCGCGCTGCTGCGCCGGCTGCCGGCCGAAACCGTGCACCGGCTCAGCTTCCGTGCCCTGCGGGCCCTCGCGGCCGTCCCCGGGGCGCTGCCCCTCATCCGCCGTGTGTCCGGTCCCCGTGACCCCGCCTTGCGGGTGCGGGCGCTCGGCCTGGACTTTCCCGGTCCGGTCGGGCTCGCGGCCGGTTTCGACAAGGACGCCGAGGCGTACGAGGCGCTGGGAGCGTTCGGCTTCGGGTTCGTCGAGATCGGTACGGTCACGGCGCGTGCCCAGCCCGGCAACCCACGGCCGCGCCTGTTCCGCCTGGTGAAGGACCGGGCGATCGTCAACCGGATGGGCTTCAACAACGAGGGCGCCCGTGCG
>DASQPY010000062.1:0-6257 GCA_035643735.1 Actinoallomurus sp.
AGTAGCCGCGGCGTACCAGGCCCTGCTGGACGCGGTGCAGCGCCTGCGCCGCCGGGGCGGTCAGGACGCACATCGGCGCTGCGTACCCCGGCACCACCCGGCCGGTGAAGTTGTGCGGCGTCGCATAGCGGATGTCCTGCAGGATCGTCGGGTCGACGGAGCTCAGCGCCACGAAACGCGACGGCGCGCGCGGCTCCGCCGACGCCGTGGCGGTGGGCAGTACGGCGGCCATGACGAGGCCGCACAGGGCGGCGGCGCGTCCTCTCATGCGTCCACTGTACGGTCACCCAACGTGACGGGCCCACGCGGTCGACGCGCGGGCCCGTACGAAAGAGAACGTCAGCCGCCGAGCGCGTGGACCATCCTCATGATGGTCTCGATCTGCGCGCCGCCGTGGGTGTCGTAGTTGCCGGCGTTCAGGTAGCCCCACCAGTCCCAGCAGCCGTTGGGGTTGCTGCCGAAGTTGGCGGTGGCCTGCGGGTAGAGCACGATCATGTTGTTCGTGTCGCCGTACTCGTTCAGGTGCGCCTTGGTGACGAACGTCGTGCCGATCGACCCGGCGCTCTGCAGGCAGCCGTGCAGCGCGACCATCAGGCGGCAGGAGGCCCCGGAGGCGCAGGCCGTCGGTACATAGGCGTATCCCGTGGCGCCCATGCTGATCGAACTCGCGCTGCCACCCGGTGCGTAGGCGTTCTGGTCGAACGACACGACCGACCCGGACGGGCTGCCGGCCGGCGCGGTCACCGAGCCGAACAGCTGGCCGAGCATGGTCCTCTCCGGATCGAGGCCGCCGCAGTTGTTGATGTAGGGGGTGTAGCTCGTGCCACAGGCGTTGGGGCCGAGCGGGCTGACCCAGGAGTGCGCGGCCGCCGTCGTGTTGTCGTACTTCACGTTGGCCCCGAAGTCCTTGTAGAACTGCACGAGGTCGTTCGAGGAGCCCACGCTGACGGTCGTGTCGGCGGTGCCGTGGAAGACGTACACCGGGTGGCCCGACAGGTTGGAGACATTGTCGATCGCGCCCGAGGACGACCGGTTGCGCGCCGTCTGCTCCAGCGACGCGAGCTGCCGGCTCTGGATGTTGTACATGCAGGCGAGCTGGGCCGTGGTGAGGCTGCCCATGGCGCAGTGGTACGGCCCACCGGCGAAGACGCCGACGCCCTTGAAGGTCCCGGAGTACGCGACGTGCAGCTGGTCGGCCATGAAGCCACCGGAGGACACCCCGGAGGCGTAGGTGGCACTGATGTTGTAGTGCCCCAGAGCGGCGGCGTGGGCGGGGGCGGCGATGGTGGTGCCGAGCAGGCCGGTCACCGCCAGGGTGAGGCCGGCGCGGCGGAGGCGGCGCAGAGCGGATCTCATCGTTTTCCTTCCTGGGGGAGCCCGCTGATCAGGGCGTCAGCGAGCAGATGTTGGCGAGGTCCCCGGAGGTGGGTCTGGGCAGCGTGGCGCTGGGCGGCGGCCGGTGGCCAGCCGTCCAGCCCTCCAGCGCGGTGAACGCGGCGCGGAAGCAGGGCAGGATGGGCCGCAGCCGGTCGGGATAGGTGTCGTACAGCCCGTCGACGTGGTTGCCGCCCTCGATCCGGTAGTAGCGCAGGTCCCCACCATGTGAGCGGACCATCCGCGCGTACACGTCGGCGTCCTGCGAGATCGGCAGCAGCGTGTCGAGCGTGCCCTGCAGGGTGATCAGTGGCTTGCGGATCCGCCCGGTCAGCGACACCCGGGCGACGGCCTGGTGCACCGCGCGAGGCCGGGTGGCGTAGGAGTAGTCGGCGTCGCAGCCGGGTGTGCCGCTCGCGCAGTACGGCGTGCCCGCCTCCGTGGCACCGTCGTAGGAGGGGTCGAACTCCTCGCGGTAGATCCGCTGCGTCAGGTCCCAGTAGACCTGCTCGTGGTAGGGCCACAGGAACTCCGAGCCCGGCGCGAGACCGGCGGAGAGCAGCGCGTCGTGCGCGGCCGGGGATCCCGCGGCGTACGCGGGATAGTTCTTCAGCACCGACGGCAGGTACGTGAACAGGTTCGGCCCGTCCGCGCGCCACAGCGTGCCCTCCCAGTCCACGCCGCCGGAGTACAGCTCCGGATGGTTCTCCAGCTGCCAGCGGACCAGGTAGCCGCCGTTGGAGATGCCGGCCGCGTACGTCCGCGACGGAGCCCGTCCGTACCGCCGGGCGACGACGGCTTTGGCCGCGCGGGTGAGCTGGGTGACCCGGGTGTTCCACTCGGCGACCGCGTCACCCGGCCGCCGGCCGTCGCTGTAGAACGCCGTGCCGACGTTGCCCTTGTCCGTGGCCGCGTAGGCGTACCCACGGGCCAGCACCCAGTCCGAGATCGCGAAGTCGTTGGCGTACTGCGCGCGGTTCCCCGGCGTCCCGGCGACGACGAGGCCGCCCTTCCAGTGGTCGGGCAGCCGGATCACGAACTGGGAGTCGTGGTTCCAGCCGTGCGTGGTGTTCAGCGTCGAGGTGTCGGGGAAGTAGCCGTCGATCTGGGCACCCGGGACGCCGCTCGGATTGTGCGCCCCCGCCGGCTGGAGACCCGCGTACTGGGCGGGGTCGCTGTGCCCGTCGGAGACGGTCCCGGCGGTGGTGAGGTCGGGCAGGCACGCGCCGACCTGGTACGCGGCGCCCGGTACCGCGACACCACACTGCGGCGCGGAGACGGCAGCCGGGGGAGACGCGGCGGAGGCGGTCAGAGGAGGCGCGACGAGGGCGAGCCCCAGTGTCAGCGCGGCAAAGTGGTGCATACGCGGCATAAAGGACTCCCTGCGTCATCGGCACCCCCCGAGAACGCCCGCAATCGTCACCGGATCCGCGGCGGCGAACCACCGTGTACCGCCACACTTTTCGGCCATCGTACGTGTGCGCGTCCCACATCAGCCGCCTGACCGCGAGACCGGGCCACGGTCAAAACACATGGCTGTCGCCCGCATATATGCCAGCAAAACGTCCCCTAAGGGCTGATTGTGTGTTCACAGCACATGGTCGACCGTGATTGTGCGGCCTAAGGTTCCCGGAACGACGAGCAGGTTTCACCCTTTATTCGAGGAGAGCGGATGGCAACGGTCCTTTCCGCCCAAGGCCTGTCAAAGGAGTTCCGCGGCTTCCGCGCCGTCGACGACGTGGACCTCGAGGTGCCCGAGGGCGGCGTGCACGCGCTCGTGGGCCCGAACGGCGCCGGCAAGACGACCCTGTTCAACCTGCTCACCGGCTTCCTGAAGCCGACGGAGGGCCGGATCGCTCTGGGGACGCGCGAGCTGTCCGGCCGGCCGCCCGAGCAGATCGCCCGCCTCGGCGTCGCACGGTCCTTCCAGATCACCAGCCTGTTCCCGCAGCTGACCGCGCGCGAGCACGTCGAGCTCGCGTTGCAGGGCGGCACCGGCCTGGGCTGGCGGTTCTGGCGGTCCGAGAAACAGCTGGCTCGCTTCGGCGACCGCGCGAGGGAGCTCCTCGGCCAGGTACGCCTGGCGGACCTGGCCGAAACCCGCGCGAGCGCGCTCTCGTACGGGCACAAGCGTGCCCTGGAGCTCGCGCTGGCCCTCGCCCTGGACCCCAAGGTGCTGCTCCTGGACGAGCCGACGGCGGGCATGGGCGCCGAGGACGTCGACGCCACCGTCGAGCTGATCGGCCGCGTACGCGAGGGCCGGACCGTGGTGCTGGTCGAGCACAACATGAACGTCGTCGCCTCGCTCGCCGACAAGGTGACCGTGCTGCAGTCGGGCCGGGTCCTGGCCGAGGGGCCGTACGCCGAGATCCGGCACGACCCCCGGGTCATCGCCGCCTACCTGGGAGACGCCGATGCTTCGGATTGACCGACTGTCCGCCTGGTACGGCGAGGCGCGGGCGCTGCGCGAGGTCTCCCTGGAGGTCGGCGAGGGGGAGATCGTCACCCTGGTCGGCCGCAACGGCGCCGGGAAGACGACCCTGCTGCGTTCGGTGATGGGCCTGCACACCCAGGTCGAGGGCACGGTGGACTTCCTCGGCGCGGACGTCTCCCGGCTGGCGCCGCACCGGCGGGCGCGCCGCGGGCTCGGCTACGTGCCGGATGACCGCGGTGTGTACGCGAACCTGTCGGTCGAGGAGAACCTCACGCTCCCGCCGGCCGCCGGCCCGAATCCCTGGTCGCTGGACCAGGTCTATGAGACCTTCCCCCGGCTGCGCGAACGGCGCCGCTCGCCGGGCACCAAGCTGTCCGGCGGTGAGCAGCAGATGCTCTCGCTGGCACGGGTCCTGCGGATGGGCGCGCGGCTGCTGCTGTGCGACGAGCCCACCGAAGGGCTGTCCCCACTGATCGTCCAGCAGATCGGCGGGATCCTGCGCGACGTCAAGGCCCAGGGCGTCACCGTCCTGCTGATCGAGCAGAACGTGCACTTCGCGGCGACCGTGGCCGACCGGCACTACCTCCTCGCCGAGGGCCGCATCGCCGAATCGATGGACAACGCCGAGGTCAAGGCGCGCGAGCACGAGCTTCTCGGCTACCTCGGAATCTAAAGGAGACGACAGATGAGACCCTTCGGGCGTGCGGCCGCGCTGGCCGCCGGGGCGGCCCTGCTCGCCGCCGGATGCAACGGCGGACCCGGCGGAGGCGGCGGGAAGATCAGCGACGGCAAGATCGAGCTGGCCGTGCTCAACGACCAGTCCGGTGTCTACGCCGACGTGTCCGGCAAGGCCAGCATCGAGGCGGTCAAGATGGCGATCGCCGACTTCAAGGCCAAGTACGGCGACAAGGCCGTGGCCAAGAAGATCGAGGTCACCTCCGCCGACCACCAGAACAAGCCCGAGGTCGCCAACTCCAAGGCCCAGGAGCTGTACGACCGGCAGGGCGCCGACGCCATCTTCGACGTGCCGACCTCCTCGGCCGCCCTCGCGGTCGCGAACGTCGCCAAGTCCAAGAAGAAGATCTTCATGGACGTGGGGGCGGGCACCACGGCGCTCGAGGGCGCGCAGTGCAACAAGTACACGTTCCACTACGGCTACAACACCTACATGCTGGCCCACGGCACGGGTGACACCGTCACGAGGGACGGCGGGAAGAACTGGTACATCATCTATCCGGACTACGCGTTCGGGCAGGACATGACCAAGAACTTCAGCGCCGCCATCAAGGGCGCCGGCGGCACCATCGTCAAGAACGACCCGACGCCGTTCCCGAGCGACAACTTCTCCACGTTCCTGCTCAAGGCGCCGGGCCTGAACCCCAAGCCGCAGGTGCTGGGCGCCATGCAGGCCGGCGGTGACCTGGTGAACGTCGTCAAGCAGTACAACGAGTACGGGCTGAAGAAGAAGGGCATCGGCCTCGCGGTCGGCCTGATGTTCCTCAGCGACATCCACTCGGTCGGTCCGGACGCCCTCGCCGGCACCAAGTTCAGCGACGCCTGGTACTGGAACGCGAGCCCGGACAACCACGCCTGGGCCGACCGGTTCAAGGCGAAGACGGGCAAGCGGCCGACGTTCGCCCACGCCGGGAACTACTCCGCCGCGATGCAGTACCTCGAGGCGGTCCAGCGCGCCGGCACCGACAAGTCCGACGCCGTGGTCAAGCAGCTCGAGGGCTACAAGTTCGGTGACGTGTTCGCCAAGAACGCGCAGATCCGCGCCCAGGACCACCTGCTGCTGCACGACGCGTACCTGGCCCAGGTCAAGCCGTCCAGCGAGGTCAAGGAGGACTGGGACTACGAGAAGATCCTCAAGACCGTCCCGGCGGCCGAGGCCTTCCAGCAGCCCGACGCGGCCTGCAAGCTCTGACATGCTCCAGCAGGCATTCGACGGCCTGGTCAGCGGGGCGTTCTACGCCCTGCTGGCCCTCGGCCTCGCGGTCATCTTCGGCATGCTCGGCGTGGTCAACTTCGCCCACGGCGCGTTCTACATGCTCGGTGCCTTCGGCGCGTACGTGCTGCTGGACGACTGGGGAGTGAGCTTCTGGATCGCGCTCCCCGTCGTCCCGGTGACCCTGGGCGTGGTGGGCGTCGTGCTGGAGCGAGTGTTCATCCGGCGGCTCGCCGCGCTCGACCCGCTGTACAACTTCCTACTCACCTTCGGCCTCGCGCTGATCCTGCAGGACCTGGTCAAGCGGGAGTACGGCGTGCAGTCGCAGCCGTACCCGCGCCCGTCCGCGCTGTCGGGCACCGTCGACCTCGGGCTGTTCACCTATCCGGCCTACCGGGTGTTCGTGCTCGGCGTCGCGGTCGTCGCCTGCCTGGCGGTCTGGTACGTCCTGTCACGTACGCGGGCGGGCATGATCGTACGGGCGGCGACCGAGCGGCCCGA
>DASQPY010000063.1:0-3664 GCA_035643735.1 Actinoallomurus sp.
CGTGGTGTTCTCGGCGATCGACAGGTCCGGCACGAGACCCTCGCGGTGCCGGTCCTGGGGAACGAAACCAGCGCCGGCGCGGAGCGCGGCGGGCACACTGCCCGGCCGCGGCCGTACGCCGCCGACCTCGACCGTGCCCTCGGCCGCGCGGCGGAGGCCGACGATGACCTCGCCGACGGCCATCTTCCCCGACCCGCCCGATCCGGCCAGGCCGACCACCTCGCCCGGGGCCACCGTGAGCGACACGTCGGTGAAGACCCCCGGCAGGCCGAGCCCGCTCACCCGGAGCGCCGGCGCGCCGGTGTCCGGCGGGGCCGGCCGGTCGGCGTCCGGCTCGATCAGGCCCGTCGCCTCGCCGGTCATCGCGGCGACCAGCGCCGTCTTGTCCAGCTCGGCGACCGGTGAGGTGACGATGTGCCGTGCGTCGCGCAGCACCGTGACCGTGTCGCAGACCTCGTAGACCTCATCGAGGTGGTGGCTGATGAACAGGAACGTCACCCCGGACTCGCGCAGGGACCGCATCCGGGCGAACAGCCGCTCGATCGCGCTGCCGTCCAGCTGCGCGGTCGGCTCGTCCAGGACGATGAACCGCGAGCCGTGCGACAGCGCGCGGGCGATCTCGACGAGCTGGCGCTGCTCGACGGTGAGCCGCTCGGCCGGGACCCGTACGTCGACGTCGACCTCCCACGCGTCGAGCAGGTCGCGTGCCCTGCGGCGGAGCCCGCCCCAGGAGATCAGCCCCGAACCCTGCCGGTTCAAGCCCTGCCTGTTCAAGAACAGGTTCTCCGCGACGGACAGCGAGGGGATGATCGTGGACTTCTGGTAGACGCAGGCGACCCGGCTCCGCCACGCCTCGCGGTCCGCCATCGCCGGCGCGGGCTCACCGCCGAACTCGACCGTGCCCGAGTCCGGCGTCACCAGGCCGGTGAGCACGGACACGAGCGTCGACTTGCCCGCGCCGTTGCGGCCGACGAGCGCGTGGACCTGCCCACCGGTCACCTCCAGCGACACCTCGTCCAGCGCGACGGTCACCCCGAACCGCTTGGTGATCGCGTGTGCCGCCGCGACCAATCCATTGCTCACTTTGAGTACTCCTCCGATAACCTTCCGCTATCGATGGCGATAACCAAGCCATCGTTTGCATTAACCGCCCCAGGGCCTGGGGTGGCAGCGCGGGGAGCCTTCTAGGCGTTGGCTGAGGCTGTGAACCGCGAACCTCCGGCGTGAGCCGGGAATCCCCGGCTCACGCCTCGGGGAGGAGGTCAATTGATCTGGTTGCCCCACAGTTGGGTGTCGGTCGACTTGAGTGAGTTGGGGTAAGCACCGTCCTTGGTGACGAGCGGTGCGGGCAACTGGTCCTCCAGCACGCCCGGCCGCGGCTCGACGATCGTCGAGTCGTGGTCGGTCTTGCCCGGGGCGAACTTCTGCCCGGCCACGGCGGCCTTGACGTAGAAGAGCGCCCACTTGGCGTACAGGTCGGCGGGCTGGGACACGGTCGCGTCGATCTGCCCCGCGGCGATCGCCTTCATCTCCTCCGGGATCCCGTCGTTGGAGATGATCGCGATGTGCTTGGGGTCGGTCGGCGGGACCAGCAGGCCCTTCTGCTTGAGCACGTTGAGCGTCGGCGCGAGGAACACGCCGCCGGCCTGCATGTAGATCCCGTTGAGGTCGGGGTTGGCGGCGAGCGTGGTCTGCAGCTTGTTCGCCGCGACGTCGCCCTTCCACTCGGTGGGCAGGCCGATGACCTTGATGCCCTTGTAGTTCGCCGCCATGCACGCGTTGAACGCGTCGGTGCGGTCACGGCCGTTGATCGAGGCCAGGTCGCCCTCGAGCATGGCGACCTTGCCCTTGCCCTTGAGGGTGTCGCCGAGGAACTTGCACGCCTTCTCGCCGTACGCCTTGTTGTCGGCGCGTACGACCATGTAGACGTCGCCCTTGTCGGGGCGGGTGTCGACGGTCACGACGGGGATCTTCTTCTGCTTCATCTGGTCGAGCGTGGGGGCGACCGCCGCGGTGTCCTGCGGGGCCAGCACGACGCCCTTGACCCCCTGGCCGACGAGCGCCTGCACGTTGGCGGTCAGCTTGGCGATGTCGTTCTCGGAGTTGGATGTCTTGAGGTCCAGCCCCAGGTCCTTGCCGTACTGCGGGATGTACTTGATGTAGGAGTTCCAGAAGTCCGAATCCGAGCGGGGGTAGTCGACTCCGATGACCTTCCCGCCCCCACCCCCGCCACCACTACCGGTCTTGTCGTTGTTGCAGGCCGACACCAGCAACGCGGCGGTGGCGAGCGCGGCGCCGGCCGCGAGGGTCTTTCGCTTCATCGCGATCCTCTTTCGGATTTTTCTGGTCGAAGTCGCAAGCCGTCCATGCCCCCGTCGACCGCCAGCGCGGTTCCTGTCGTAGCCGAGGCGAGCGGACTGGCCAGGTAGGCGATCGCCGCGGCGACCTCCGATGCGCTGACCAGGCGTCCGCTCGGCTGGCGGGCCTCAAGTGCGGCCCGCTCCGCCTCCGGGTCGGCCGCCGCGTCGAGCAGCCGGCCGATCCAGGGGGTGTCAGCCGTGCCGGGATTCACGCACGTGACGCGGATCCCCTCACGTATGTGGTCCGCGGCCATCGCGAGGGTGAGCGACAGCACGGCGCCCTTGGTCGCCGAGTAGAGCGCTCGGCTCGGCAGACCGACGGTGGCCGCGATCGAACAGGTGTTGACGATCGCGGCGTGCTCGGATCGGCGCAGGTGCGGGAGGGCCGCGCGGGCCATCCGCACCATGCCGAACACGTTCACTTCGAAGACGTTGTTCCACTCGGCGTCGTCGTTGTCCTCGACGGTGCCCTGCGCGCCGATGCCGGCGTTGTTGACGAGCACGTCCAGGCCGCCGAGGTGCTCCACGGCCTGCGCGACGGCCGGCCGGACCTGCTCGTCGTCGCGGATGTCGGCGCGGACGCCGTACAGCGGCTCGGGCGGGCCGTCGAGGTCGAGGCAGGCGACGGTGGCGCCGCGTTCGGTGAGCAGCCGGGCGGTGGCGAGCCCGATGCCGGACGCGCCGCCGGTGACCAGTGCTCGGATACCGGTGAACTCCACGTCATGACCTCCAGGCAGGGCCGTCGGGATGGGAATACTCGGCGCGGCTCTCGGGCTTGATCTCGGCCGACATGCCGGGCGCCTCCGGCGGAAGGTAGTGGCCGTCGCGGATCCGTACCGGGTCGGTGAAGTGCTCGTGCAGGTGGTCGACGTACTCGATGACGCGGTCCTCGGTGGAGCCGCTGACCACGAGGTAGTCGAACATCGACAGGTGCTGCACGACCTCGCACAGCCCGACGCCGCCGGCGTGCGGGCAGACCGGCACGCCGTACTTGGCGGCGAGCAGCAGGATCGCGACGTTCTCGGTGACACCGGCGACGCGGCAGGCGTCCAGTTGCAGGATGTCGATGGCCTCGGCCTGCAGCAGCTGTTTGAAGATCACACGGTTGGCGACGTGCTCACCGGTCGCCACCCGCACCGGGCGTACCCCCGCGCGGATGGCGGCGTGCCCGAGGATGTCGTCGGGGCTGGTCGGCTCCTCGATCCACCACGGGTCGTACGGCGTGAGCGCCCGTACCCATTCGATCGCCTGCGCGACGTCCCAGCGCTGGTTGGCGTCGATCGCGATCCGGATGTCCGGTCCGA
>DASQPY010000064.1:0-4454 GCA_035643735.1 Actinoallomurus sp.
CTGGTTTGAGCATTCTCGAAGAACCCTCGCGCCCGTCGTCATGCCCAGGAGCAATCACGGGGCAAGTCGCTGCCACGCCTGATCGGACGCTTCGGCAGGATCGGCCCAGGAGGCTGTCACCGCTGCGGCGGTGCGCGGATCATCGACGACGAGTATCAGGCGGTGGTCGTGGTCCGAGTACTGGACCGCGATGTTGACGCCCGCGTCCGCGAGCGTCCGCGTGATCGCCCCCAGCTGCCCCGGCCGCTCCTGGTCGAGGCGGCGGATCAGGACCTGTCGGCACGCCGTCACCCGGATGCCGACGGCGGACAGCACGACACGTGCCGCCTCGCCATCACGAAAGAGAAAGTGCGCCACCGCGCGGCCGTCGACGGTGAACACCCCGCCGCCCTCGACGCTGACACCTGCGGCTCCCAGGGCCTCACCCATCTCCGCCAAGGCCCCAGGCCGGTCCTCCAGCTCGATCGTCACGTCATACACGACGTTCCCCCTCTCGTCAGCCGTGTACCTGCCGGCTGTCAGCCGGCGCCTGGTCTCGGTCGTGCGGGCCGTAGTCGCGGACGACCGTAGCCATCCGCAACCGGTAGGCGGTGAACAAGCGGCGGCGGCCCAAGGCCTGGGCGCGGCGGTGAGCGGATGAGTTACGCCAGGCGGCCACGGCGGCTTCGTTTCGGAAGTAACCGATGGCGACGTACTTGCCCGGCTCCTGCTCGCTCGCGAAACGCTCAATACCGAGGAAGCCATCTACGCCTGGGAGCAGCTCGCGCAGGCGCGCCGACTCCTGCAAGTACTCCTCGCGGATGGCGCGGTCGTCAGGGTCGAGGCTGAACTCGAAGATCATGGCAATCACTGAGCCACCGTACGGACGGGACGCTTCGATGCCCGCCGAAGCATGGCTCCGCTCGCAGCGGCCCTCGTCAGGAGCCGGTGAAACCACCTCGCGGACGGCCCAGCACTTGGCGACGGTGTCCCACGGCGGGGCACCCACAGCCAGTAGCCGCTTCCCGGACGTCGTCCTCCCTGAACCTTCCGCGCCCCTCAATCGCGGGGCAAGCCTTAGTCGGCGGGGGCCGGGCCCTGGTCCCACCCGTCCGTGATGGCCTTCATCTGGACGTACGGCAGTCGTACGAGGTCGACGGCGGCGTGCGCCGCCTCCTCGCTCTCTGCGGCGAAGACGCACAGCAGACGTGTCTGCGCGGGCATGTACATGCCGTTCAGATAGCGGACCGGGTGCCCGGACTCGGTCACCTTCCGCGCGGCTTCGGCGATCGCGAGCTGAATCTCGGCCAGGCCACCGGGCATCGTGCCGGGCGGAAGGCAGATCGCCAGGTAGACGGTAGCCGGGGGAAGCGCGCCACCGTCGGCATACGAGTCGCTCGACGAGCTGGGTACGGAGTTCACCCTTCGTCCTAACCGAGGACGGGGACGGCCGGGGACGGCCGCCGCAAGGGCCTCCGACCGGTGGGCGACGATCCGGCGGCATGGCCGGGGTACGGCTTGCGTCCGGCGGTCCGGCCAACTGTGGCGCATCGAATCCGGCCCATGATGCCCCTCTCTTCGCCGCCGGTGGAACCCTCGTTCCACTATTAGAGGCGGCCGGTCGCGGCGTCTGCACGGGCAGCACCCGTTCCCTGCCCCCTGCCAGCCGTACCTGCGGATTCGGGTTACCCGGAAGGGCGAAAAAGCACGCGTACTGTTGGGGGCATGGGTGTTCGATGCCTGATCGTCGACGACGATGACGGCTTCCTCGACGTCGCTCGCGTACTGCTGGAACGCGAGCACATCAACGTTGTCGGGGTGGCCACGAACAGCGCCGGCGCCCTTCGCCTGATGACAGCCGCGCGGCCCGACGTCATGCTCATCGACGTCAATCTCGGCGATGAGAGCGGCTTCGACCTGGTCGACTCGATCGCGGACGTGGAAGCGCCGCCGATCCTGATCCTGATCTCCACCTACACCCTCGACGACTACATCGACCTGCCGGTCCCCGGCGCCGTGGCGTTCGTCCGCAAGTCCGATCTGTCGGGGACCACGATCCGCCGGATCCTCGTCGACGCCGGCCAGGCGCCCGCCTGACGCGAGCCTGGGGAAGGCCACGCGCGCCGGAGTGGTTGAGGTGGTCATGAGCGACCGATATGCCGATGAGGCCGTCATCCGGCGCATCCTGACCGACTCCAAGACGTGGGCGTTCGTCGGCCTGCGCGACAACCCCGGACGGACCGCGTACGACATGGCGGAGCTGCTCCGGTCACGCGGGAAGACGATCGTGCCGGTCCATCCCGCCGCCGAGACCGTGCTCGGCGCGCCTGGTGTCGCATCCGTCGCCGAGGCGTCACGGGTCGTGGACGTCGTCGGCGTCTATCGCCGCGCCGCCCGCGCCGGCGACGCCGTGGACGAGGCGATCGAACTGTTCGGCACGTACGGGCCGCGCGGGCCCGCCGACGTCAGGGCCGTGTGGCTGCCGCTCGACGTGGTCGACGAGGACGCGGCGCGACGGGCCGCCGACGCCGGGCTCGACGTCGTGATGAACCGCTGCCCCGCGATCGAGTGGGCGCGGCTCCGCCTACCTCGCTGACTCGCGGCGCAGCCGCTCGCCCTTGGCCTTGGCCTGGGCGTGCAGGTCGCGCTGGAACTCCTCCATGCGCTCACGCAGGTCCGCGTCGCCCGCCGCGAGGATGCGGACGGCCAGCAGGCCGGCGTTGCGCGCGTTGCCCACGGCCACGGCCGCGACCGGCACCCCGGCCGGCATCTGCACGATCGAGAGCAGGGAGTCCATACCGTCGAGGTACTTCAGCGGCACCGGAACGCCGATCACTGGCAGCGGCGTGACGGAGGCGAGCATGCCCGGCAGATGCGCCGCGCCGCCCGCGCCCGCGATGATCACTCGCAGACCGCGGGATGCCGCCCCGGAACCGTACTCGATCATCTCGTGCGGCATCCGGTGAGCCGAGACCACATCGGCCTCGTACGGGACCTCGAACTCCTCCAGCGCCTCGGCGGCGGCATTCATCACCGGCCAGTCCGAGTCGCTGCCCATCACCACGCCTACGCTGCTCTGGGCGCTCATCGAGGTCCGTTCCGCAGGTAGTCGGCGGCGTGCCGGGCGCGCTCGCGTACGTCCTCGAGGTCGTCGCCGAACGCGGTGACGTGGCCGATCTTGCGCCCCGGGCGGACCTCCTTGCCGTAGAAGTGCACCTTCACGCCGGGGTCGTGCGCCATGACGTGGACGTAGCGCGGGTAGATGTGCGTTTCGTCACCGCCGAGGACGTTGGCCATCACGGCGTACGGCGCGGTGGGCCGGGTGTCGCCGAGCGGCAGGTCGAGGACCGCGCGCAGATGCTGCTCGAACTGCGACGTGCGGGAGCCCTCGATCGTCCAGTGCCCGGAGTTGTGGGGCCGCATGGCCAGCTCGTTGACGAGCACGCCGTCGTCGGTCTCGAACAGCTCGACGGCGAGCAGACCGGTCACACCGAGCCTGGCGGCGATGTCGAGCGCCAGCCGCTGGGCCTCCTCGGCCCGGTCCGGATGCAGTCCCGGCGCCGGCGCGATCACCTCGTGGCAGATGCCGTCGCGCTGCACCGTCTCCACGATCGGGTAGGCGGCACCCTGGCCGTACGGCGAGCGGGCCACCAGAGCGGCCAGCTCGCGGCGGAACGGCACGTGCTCCTCGGCCATCAGGGCGATGCCCTCGCCGGCGGCGCGCTCGACCACGGCACGCGCCTCGGCCGGGTCTTCACAGACCCAGACGCCCTTACCGTCGTAACCGCCGCGGACGGCCTTCAGCACGACGGGCCAGACACCGAACGCCTCGACGTCGGCCAGGGTCGCGACCGGCGCGAACCGCGGCACCGGCACGTCGAGCTCGCTCAGCCGCTCACGCATCACCCGTTTGTCCTGCGCGTGCAGCAGCGCGGCGGAACCGGGCCGGCACGGCGTACCGGCCTCCTCCAGCGCCCTGATGTACTCGCCCGGTACGTGCTCGTGGTCGAACGTGACCACGTCGCTGTCCTTGGCGAACGTACGCAGATCATCGAGCGACTCGTGATCCCCGACGCGGACGTCGGAGACCACCCGCGCGGCGGACGCGTGCTCGCTGTCGCTGAGGACGCGGAGCGTCACACCGAGACTGATCGCCGCCTGCTGGGTCATGCGGGCGAGTTGCCCACCCCCCACCATGCCGACGGCCGGAATACCTTGCCTGTCCGTCACGCCCGCAGCCTACCGTCCCTGCTAGGACCACCCTTCGGTGTACGGCCGGTCGCACCCGTGTTCGGCGTCGCCGTCGGGGCCGGTTTCCGCCGATGTCATGAGGGCCTCTCACTCTGCGCGTTCGTCCAGCGGCCAGGGGTCGTCCAGCGTCTCAGCGAACTCCTCGCAAGCCGTGCAGGCGTTGCGACCGGGGTGCCAGTAATGCCGATGGACCACGAGCTTCTGATCCGCGATCCCGCAGATCG
>DASQPY010000065.1:0-2391 GCA_035643735.1 Actinoallomurus sp.
TCCCTCCTCCGACAGGCCCGGCCCCTCCTGGCCGAACAGCATCAGGCAGGCGCGCGGCAGGTCGGCGGTCTGGATGGGGCGCGAGCCGGGCAGGTTGTCGATGCCGATGACGGGCAGGTCACGGTCGCGGCACCACTTCACCAGGTCGGTCGTCTCCGGGTGGTGGCGTACGTGCTGGTAGCGGTCGGTGACCATGGCGCCGCGGCGGTTCCAGCGGCGGTGGCCCACGATGTGCACCTCGGCGGCCAGGAACGCGTTCGCGTTGCGGACGACCGCGCCGATGTTGAAGTCGTGCTGCCAGTTCTCGATCGCGACGTGGAACGGGTGCCGGCGCGCGTCCAGGTCCGCGACGATCGCCGCGTTGCTCCAGTAGCGGTACTCGTCGACGACGTTGCGCCGGTCGCCTTCGGCGAGCAGCGCCGGGTCGAGGCGTGGATCGTCCGGCCAGGGACGCGGATGCGGGCCCACACCGGGCTGCTCGTCGACGTCAGAGCTCATGCGACGAGCCTATGCGCAGCTCGGCTCCGCCTTGTCTTCGCCGCGTACGACGACCGCGAGTTCCACGCAGTTACCGCCGTCGGCACCCGACCGAGAGGACTTCCGCCACGGCCCGATCATTTGCCCCTCGCTCCTTCGCGCACGACGACCGCGAGTTCCACGCAGTCACCGCCATTGGCACTGGACCGGGTCGACTTTCGCCACGGCTTGATCATTTCCATTCCTCTGCCACCCTTCGGATGAGGTCAGTCGAATCCTGCTGGTTTAAAGCGCCCGCTCGGAAGATATCGAAGAATCGCCGCAGCCGGGCCACTCCGACAACGCTTTCGATCGTATCCCCGGTGAGCTGGTTGTCGACATAGCCGACCTCGTCACCGTCGAGACTCGCAATGACGAATGCGCCGCTGAATCCGGCGCACGCGATGGAGTTGTCCGGGATGACTTGGACGATGACGTTCTCGTGCTCGGTTACGTCGATCAGGTGCATCAACTGGTCATGCATGACTTTGTCGCTACCGACACGATGGCGGAGGACGCCTTCGGCGATGAGCGACACGAACATCGGGGGGTCTTCTTTGATGAGAACCGTTTGCCGATCCAGCCTCGTGGTCAGTGCCTCCTCTAGGTCGATGTCCAGATGAGCGGCCTCCAGCACCGCACGTGCGTACTCGGGGGTCTGGATCAGGCCCGGTAACACGCACGGCTGGAACGACCACAGCGACGTGGCCTGACGTTCGACCTGGGGCCACTTGCCGAACCATTCCGGGGATACCTCGTTGGTCACGAGGTCACCGATGACGCGGGTGAGCATGTCCGGCAGGCCCAGCACTTCCTTGAGTCTCGGATGGTGTTGCTCTCCCGGCACGATCCGGCCGCGTTCCCAGGCCGCGATGAGCGACTCGGAGACGAATATCTCGTCGGCGAGTTTCACCCGGCTCAGCTTCTTCGTTTCCCGCGCCTGGCGGAGCTCGTTGGCCACGAACGCACGCGCCGTCATGTGGTTGCCGTTCATGGGGGTCAGCCTAGTTACCGGGTGTGACAGTTCGAGTACGGAACGCTGTTATCGCGCCGCCGGCCGCTGGAAAAGGGAGAACAGCCACAGCAGCGACGGCACGAGCAGGATCATCCCGGCGATGACCACCCCCAGCGTCGCGTGCAGCACCGGCGGCTCGGCCGCGGCGCGCGAGACCGTGACGTCGGGCGGCAGCAGCAGCGGGTACTGCGCGAGCGCCCAGCCCCACAGCACGGCACCGACGGCGAGCCCGGCGGTGACCCGGGCGAGGACGTAGCGGCGCACGACCAGCAGGACGAAGGAGACGATCCCGGCGAGCGCGGAGACGATGACGACGGGCAGGGCGCGCCCGGTGAGCCCGGCGTACAGCCGCGGGGCGTCGTCGCGCAGCACGAGGATGCCGCCCAGCGTGATCACCCCGGTGACCGCCGCGGTGACCAGAGCGCGGCGGCGGAACGCCTCGGCCAGGCCGGCCTCACCGCTGCGGCGGGCGTCGCCGGTGAGGAAGACGGCCGCCAGGTAGGCCGTGCTCCCGACCGCGAGCAGCCCGGCCAGCACCGAGGTGGGGTTCCACCAGCTGGTGAGGAGGTCGCCCGCGGCCAGGCCGGTCGGTACGCGCTCGGAGGCCACGCCGCCGGCCACCGTGCCCAGGAAGAACGGCGTGAGCACCGACGACAGCGCGAACGCCCCGCCGAACAGGCGCTGCTGCCACAGCTCCGTACTGGCCTTGCGGAACGCGAACGCCGCCCCGCGGGCGATGATGCCGAGGGCGACGAGGGTCAGCGGGACGTACAGCGTCGAGGCGACGGACGCGAAGACCGTGGGAAAACAGGTCCAGAACAGCACGAGGACGAAGATGAGCCAGACGTGGTTCGCCTCCC
>DASQPY010000066.1:0-4356 GCA_035643735.1 Actinoallomurus sp.
GTGCACTCCGCCCGACGATCGAAAACGCTTGGTGGCGCCGCGAAGCTCGATCGCGGGGCCGTCAGAGCCTGCTTGCGTGGGCATGCCGCCAGACGCTACGAGCGTGCTGCCGCCGCGTTAAGCCTTGCCCGCGTTGTAC
Organism: Actinoallomurus sp.; assembly: GCA_035643735.1. Lineage (GTDB taxonomy): Bacteria > Actinomycetota > Actinomycetes > Streptosporangiales > Streptosporangiaceae > Actinoallomurus. Next base: position 140 of record DASQPY010000066.1, read on the forward strand.
TCACAAGAACGCGTTTCACCACGTTGAGCGCATAAGTCGTTGTTTTGCGCATTCTGCTTGCAGGGCGGGCGGACGCCGGTTCCGTTACGGTTCAGACGTCATGGCCCGGCGTCCGCGCATCCGCTTCGCGCACCAGGTGCTGATCCTGCAGATCGGTGTCGTGGTGCTCGTCGCCGTGACGGCGTGCGGCCTCGCCGCCTGGGTGCAGCGTGACGAACTGCGGCACCAGTTCGGCTGGCGGGCGCTGACCCTCGCCCGGTCCGTCGCGTCCGACCCGGTGATCGGCGACGCCGTGGAGAGCGGCGACCCGCAGGGTGTCGTCGAGGACCGGGCGGAGCGGATCCGGCAGGCCACCGGCGCGCTGTTCGTCGTCGTGACGGACAAACGTGGCATCCGGCTGGCCCATCCCAACCACGCCGAGATCGGCAAGAGGGTCAGCACCGACCCCTCCGCGGCGCTGTCCGGGCACGAGGTCATGGTCATCGAACGCGGCACGCTCGGCCTTTCCGCCCGTGGCAAGGTCCCGCTGTACGACCACGTGGGCACTCTGGTCGGTGAGGTAAGCGTCGGGTTCGACGCCGGTGAGATCGACCGCCGGGTGCACCGTACGCTCGCGGTGGCGGCCCTGTTCGCCTCCGGTACGGTCCTGCTCGGCGCGCTCGCCTCCGCCGCGATCGGCCGGCGGCTGAAGCGCCAGACCCTGGGCCTCGAACCCCACGAGCTGGCCGAGCTGGTCCAGGAACGCGAGGCGGTGCTGCACGGCATCAGTGAGGGCGTGCTCGCCCTGGACACCGGCGGCCGGGTCACCGTCTGCAACGAGGAGGCCGCGCGGCTGCTCGACGCCACGCCCGCCCGCCGGACGCACGTCGCGGACCTGCCCGTGGGCGGGCGGCTCCGTGCCGTTCTGGAGGGCGAGGAGGTGCCGCCGAACGTCTTCGTCGTCTCCGGCGACCGGGTGCTCGTCGTCAACCGGCGCGAGGTCAGCCACGACGGCCGCCGCCTCGGCGCGGTGATCAGCCTGCGGGACCGTACCGACGTGGAGTCACTCGCCCGCGAGCTGGACGCGGTGCGCACCTTGTTCGACGCGCTGCGCGCCCAGCGGCACGAGTACGCCAACCGCCTGCACACGCTGTCCGGGCTGCTGCAGCTCGGCCACTACGAGGAGGCGGCGGGCTACATCCAGGCCCTCGCCGAGGTCCCCGCCGCCAAGGGCGAACCGCCGGGGACCGTGCGCGATCCGTACCTGGGGGCGTTCCTCGCCGCCAAGGCCGCCGTCGCGGCCGAGAAGGGGGTCGAGCTGGAGATCCTCGACACCACCTGGGTGCCCGGCCGGGTGGCCGAGCCGCTGGACGTGACGACCGTACTCGGCAACCTCGTGGAGAACGCTCTGGAGGCGGCGCGTCTCGGCCGCCGGCGGCCCGCGCGGGTGGAGGTCGAGCTCCTCGGCGACGGCGCCGACCTGCACGTCACCGTCGCCGACTCCGGCGAGGGCGTGCCGGAGCATCTTCGGGAGGCCATCTTCCTCGACGGCGTCTCCACCCGCGCGGGTGACGGCGGGCGGCCGCGCGGCATCGGCCTCGCGCTGGCGCGTACGGCCGCGCGGGCGCGCGGCGGTGACGTGACGCTGGCCGGCTCAGGGGAGGAGGACGCCGGTGCGGTGTTCGTGGCGCGGCTTCCGGAGGTGCTCAATTGATCGACGTGCTGGTCGTCGACGACGACTTCCGGGTGGCGCAGGTCCATGCCGGTTTCGTCGAACTCGTACCGGGCTTCCGCGTGGCGGGCCGGGCCCGTACGGCCGCCGACGCGCGGGCCAGGGCGGCAGGTGCCGACCTGGTGCTCCTCGACGTCTACCTGCCCGACGAATCGGGACTGGACCTGCTGCCCGGCCTGTCCGCCGACGTCATCATGGCCACCGCCGCGACCGACCCGGAGTCGGTGCGCACGGCGCTCTCGCGTGGCGCGCTGCACTACCTGATCAAGCCGTTCACCGCCGCCGAGCTGGGCGAGCGCCTGCGCGCCTATGCGCGGTACCGGGAGCGCCTCGTGACCGGCGGCCAGCTGACCCAGGCCGATGTGGACCGTGCCGTGCGCGCGCTGCACGAGCTGCCACGCGCCGCGCCACGGGTGGTCAAGGGCCAGTCGCCGGTGACCTCGCGACTCGTCGCCGATGCGCTCCGCCGGGCCGGGGAGCCACGGTCGGCGGGTGAGATCTCCGAGGAGGTCGGCATATCGCGGGCCACCGCCCAGCGTTACCTCGCCTCGCTCGCCCAGGCAGGCCGGGTGCTCGTGACGTTGCGGTACGGCAGTACGGGACGGCCCGAGCACGAGTACCTCTGGCGACCGGGATCATCGGGTCCGCTCACGAGGTGATGTCACGTCATCTCCTTGTCTCTCGTCTCCCGGATGGAGAGACAAGGAGATCGAGACATGAAGGTTCTCATCGCGGGCGCCACCGGTGCCGTTGGACGCCCCCTCGTACGGATGCTGGCCGAGGGCGGGCACGAGGTGTTCGCCCTCACCCGGTCCCGACGGCCGGTCCCCGGCGCGACATCGGTCGTCGCCGACGCCATGGACCGTGCGAACCTGCTCGCGGCAGTGGACGGCCTGCGGCTCGACGCCGTCGTGCACCAGCTGACCGCGCTGAAGAAGGTGCCCACGCGGGAGGGGCTGATGGCCGCGACCAACGCGCTGCGCACCGAGGGCACCACGAACCTGCTGGCGGTCGCCGGTGCCACCGGGGCGCACCGATTCGTCAGCCAGTCGTTCTTCGGCGGCTACGGCTTCCGTGACCACGGCGCGGAACCGCTCACCGAGGATGCCCCGTTCGGTGAGCCGGACGGCCCGTTCGCGCGTACGGTCGCCGCGATGCGGTCGGCAGAGGAGCAGATCTTCACCGCCGAGGGCGTCGAGGGAATCTCGCTGCGCTACGGCGGCTTCTACGGCCCAGGGTCGGTGGACGGGATGGTGGAGGCGCTGCGCAAGCGGCGGCTGCCGGTCGCGCGTGGCGGTGTCGCACCATGGACCTACGTCGAGGATGCGGCCACCGCGACGGTCGCCGCGCTCGAACACGGCCGGGGCGGCCGGGCGTACAACATCTGCGACGACGAGGCGGCGACCTGGCTCGACGTCATCACCGAGCTGGCCCGCGTCTTCGAGCTGCCCAAGCCGATGGTCGCGCCCGGCGCGCTGGTGCGCCTCATGGCTCCGTACGCCGGTGTGCTCATGACCCGCACGTCCATGCGGCTCTCCACCGCCAAGGCCAAGGAGGAACTCGGCTGGAAGCCGTCGCTCACCGGCTACCGCGCCGGCCTCTCCCGTACGCGGGAGATCTTGAGCCGGCCGGCCTGACGGTGCCACGGTGGCCGAGGGCGGCCGAGCGAAATGCCGCCGGACATTCAGGTGGCGGGGAATCACTTCCCCGCCACCTTGGCAAGCCGCGTTCTGTTCGGCGATCACGAGTCGTTCGCCGAGCAAGGCGCGGAGGTCAGTTCGTGCAGCCCGCGATGGTGTTGAGCGGGACGCAGTTGTTCGGTGTGTTGTTGCGGATAATCGATCTCATGACAGTGACGGTCCCGGGCGGGACGTTGAAGACTCCACCGCCGCTGGGCGCCCTGTTAAGTGTGACCAGGCTGCGATCCAGCGAAGTCTTGCCGACGTTGAAGATGCCGCCTCCTCCCGTGCCTCCGGCCGGGACGAGGTTGTGGTCGATTGTGCTTTGAATGATGCGCGATTCGGCATTCAGTCCGGTGTCTATGCCGCCACCGCCGTCTTCGGCGGTGTTGATGGAAAGGCGGCTATTGAAAAGTCTGACGTCGCCGGTGCCAGTATTGAAAATGCCGCCGCCCGCGCCGGTTGCCCCGGCTGAGGAGCCGAAGGCTTTGTTCCCGCTGATGAGGGTGTTGAAGATTCTGGCCTGGCCAGTATTAGCCAAGCCCCCGCCGTCGCCGCCGTTGGCTGTTGATGTTCCTGCCGAGTTTCCGCTCAGGGTGACATGGTTCAGTACCAGAGTGCCGGCGTTCAGGATGCCACCACCGTTTCCGGTAAGGAATCCGTTCAGGACGAAGATCCCCTCTACGCGGAGCGTTCCGCCAGCGGCGACCTCTAGGATGCGGAAGGTGTTTGTTGTGGCGGGGTCGCGTCTGATCGTCGTAGACCGCCCTCCTACAAGGGTGATGTTCGCTCTAATGGCCGGCAGTGCGTCGTTCGTCGACACAGGA
>DASQPY010000067.1:0-2117 GCA_035643735.1 Actinoallomurus sp.
GACCTGCGGCGTACGCTGCAGGTACTCCTGGAGACAAATCTCAACGTCGCCGAGACGGCACGGCGGCTGCACTTCCACTACAACACGCTTCGGTACCGGATCGGCAAGCTCGAACGCCTGCTCGGCCCGTTCACCGAGGACGCGCACCTTCGTCTCAACCTCACGCTCGCGCTTCACGTGCTGCGCATGCGGGGTATCTAACGTCACAACCGCCGGTGTCGCGGTTTGGCAGTTCTCGACGATGTCCATGAGGAGGCGCGGATCTAGCGTGCCCGCAACTACATCCTGGAGGGCCGCCATGGCGATCGGATGGAAACTGCACGGCGACGGCCGCGGCCTCGCGCCGGGCGAGGTGGTCGCGCCGGACGAGCGGCTCTCGTGGGGAAAGACCATCGGCATCGGCGCCCAGCACGTGGTCGCGATGTTCGGCGCGACGTTCGTCTTCCCGGTCGTGATGGGGCTCGACCCGAACCTCGCGATCATGATGTCGGGCATCGCGACGATCCTGTTCCTGCTGATCGTCAATGGAAAGGTGCCGAGCTACCTGGGCACCAGCGCCTCGTTCGTCGGCGCGGTCGCCTCGATCCGCGTGGCGGGCGGCACGACCGGCAACGTCACCGGCGCGATCCTGGTCGCCGGCCTCGTGCTGGGCATCGTCGGTCTGATCATTCACTTCCTGGGTGCCGAGGTCATCCACCGGATCTTCCCGCCGGTCGTCACCGGCGCGGTCGTCATGCTGATCGGCTTCAACCTCGCGCCGGTCGTCGCGAACGTCTACTGGCCCCAGGACCAGTGGGTGGCGCTCGCCACCCTGGCCTTCGTGGTCTTCTGCGCGGTGCTGCTGCGCGGCTTCCTGGCCCGCATCGCCATCCTGCTCGGCCTGATCTTCGGGTTCGCGCTGTCGTGGGTGCTCGACAAGACGGCGGGCAAGATCACCGCGATCGACGGTGCCGGGAAGATGGGCCCGCACTTCCGGGTGAACCTCGACAGTGTCAGGGCGGCCGACTGGTTCGGCCTCCCGCACCTGCACGGCCCCGACTACAAGACCTCCGCGATCTTCGTCGCGCTGCCCGCCGTCATCGCGCTGATCGCGGAGAACACCGGGCACGTCAAGGCGGTCGCCGCGATGACCGAGACGGACCTGGACCCCTACCTCGGCCGGGCCATCGCCGCGGACGGGCTCGGGACGGTCCTGGCGAGCGCGGTCGGCGGCTCGCCGACGACCACGTACGCGGAGAACATCGGGGTCATGGCCGCGACGAGGATCTACTCGACCGCCGCCTACTTCGTGGCGGCCGTCGTGGCGATCCTCTTCGGCCTGTGCCCGAAGTTCGGCGCGCTGGTGGCCGCGACCCCGGGCGGCGTGCTCGGCGGCATCACCGTCGTCCTGTACGGCATGATCGGCCTGCTCGGCGCCAAGATCTGGGTCGAGAACCGCGTGGACTTCGGCGACCCGGTCAACCTCGTGCCGGTGGCCGCGGGCATCATCCTCGCCATCGGCAACGTCACCCTCAAGATCACAGACGACTTTCCGCTGCAGGGCATCGCGCTCGGTACGATCGCGGTCCTGGTCGGCTACCACCTTCTGGCCGCCGCCCCGCGGTCCCCGCGCGACAGCGGAGGCGGGATCATCGCGCCGGGCGAACGCGACACCGTCGCCGACGCTCCGGGCCGGCCGGCCACCGAGGTCGCGGAGTGAGCCTCTCGTGAAGCCGCCCGCCTTCGACCACCACGCGCCGGAAACGCTGGAGGAGACCCTGGAGGTCCTCGCGCGTACGGCGGAGGACGCCAAGGTCCTGGCCGGTGGCCAGAGCCTGATCCCGCTGCTCAACATGCGGCTGGCCGCACCGGCCCACCTCGTCGACATCAACCGTGTCGCCTCGCTGGACACGCTGCAGGTCACGGCCGAGGGCGTACGCGCCGGCGCCCTGGCCCGGCACGCGCGGGTGGAGCGCTCGGAGGAGGCCGCGGACGCGCAGCCGCTGTTGCGCGCGGCGCTGCGGCAGGTGGCCCATCCCGTCGTACGCAACCGGGGCACGGTCGTGGGCAGCCTCGCCCACGCCGACCCGGCGGCGGAACTGCCCGCCGTCCTCGCCCTGCTGGAGGGCACGGTCGAG
>DASQPY010000068.1:0-10701 GCA_035643735.1 Actinoallomurus sp.
TCCCCGGCCGCCTGCACGTCATAGGCCTCGGCCATCTGCGGAAGCCCCTCTCACAAGGTGTCGAAGGCGTGCGGGCTGTGCAGGGTGCGCAGCTCGTTGCCCTTGCCGAGGTACATGTGCACGCCGCAGGGCAGGCACGGGTCGAAGCTGCGGACGGTGCGCATGATGTCGATCCCCTTGAAGTTCTCCGGGGAGTTCTCCTCGAAGATCGGGGTGTTCTGCACGGCGTCCTCGTACGGCCCCGGCGTCCCGTGTACGTCGCGGACGCTGGCGTTCCAGGGCGTCGGCGGGTACGGGTGGTAGTTCGCGATCTTGCCGTTCCTGATCACCATGTGGTGGGACAGCAGGCCGCGTACGGCCTCGGTGAAGCCGACGCTGACCGCCTCCTCCGGCACCGTGAAGGGGGCCCAGGTCTGAGTGCGCCCCTGCCGTACCTCCGACAGGGCCTGCTCGGCGAAGTGCAGCGCGCACGCCGCCGCGTACGCCTGGAAGTACGTACGGGCCCGGTTGCGTTCGAGGGCGTTGGACAGCGGCTCCCCGTTCCACATGGGGATCTTCCACTCGAACGTCTTCTCCGGCAGCGTCATGGTCTTCGGCAGGTTGATCATGACGCTGTGGCCGGTCGCGCGGACATAGCCGATGTCGACCTGCCCGGACAGGGCCGTGGACCAGAGCCGCGCGAGCGGCCCGCCGCCGGTGTCGAGGGCGAGCAGGTTCTTCCCGTCGAACCAGCGCGGCGACATCACCCAGCTGTACTTGTCGGTGAAGTCGCGCTTCTGGGGATGCGGGATCGTGTGCTGGTTCCACGGATGGCGCAGGTCGACCGGGTTGCCCAGCGGGTCGTGGGTGACGAACGGCTCCTGGCCCACCCAGTCGTCGTAGTACGAGCTGCCGAGCAGGATCCGCATGCCGAGGTTGATGTCGACCAGGTTGCCGGTGACCAGTTGCCCGTCCACGATGATGCCGGGGGTGACGAACATCTTGCGGCCCCAGTCGGCCATGTTCTGGTAGCGGAAGTCGCAGTGCTCCGGGTCGTTGAACGCCCCCCAGCAGCCCAGCAGCACTCGTCGGCGGCCCACCTCCTGATAGCCGGGCAGCGCGTCGTAGAAGAAGTCGAACAGGTCGTCGTGCATCGGCACGACCCGCTTCATGAACTCCACGTACCGCATCAGCCGGGTCAGGTAGTCCGTGAACACCTGGACGGTCGCGATCGTCCCGACGCCGCCCGGGTAGAGCGTGGACGGGTGCACGTGGCGCCCCTCCATCAGGCAGAACATCTCCCGCGCGAGACGGCTGACCTGCAGCGCCTCGCGGTAGAACGCGCCCTCGAGCGGGTTCAGCGACCGCATGATGTCCGCGATGGTCTTGTAGCCGTGCTCGTCGGCGTGCGGCGCGGGCGTGCGCTCGGCCTGGGCGAGGACACCGGGGTTGGTCTCGCGGACCATCTTCTCGCAGTAGTCGACCCCCACCAGGTTCTCCTGGTAGAGGTTGTGGTCGAACATGAACTCCGCGGCCTCGCCCAGATTGATGATCCATTCACCCAGGTGCGGCGGGCGGACGTCATAGGCCATGTTCTGGTTGTAGACCGAGCACGTGGCGTGGTTGTCGCCGCAGATCCCGCAGATCCGGCTGGTGATGAAGTGCGCGTCGCGCGGGTCCTTGCCCTTCATGAAGATGCTGTAGCCGCGGAAGATCGAGGAGGTGCTGTAGCACTCGGCCACTTTCCGCTCGGCGAAGTCGATCTTCGCGTAGATGCCCAGGCTGCCGACGATGCGTGTGATCGGATCCCACGCCATCTCCACCAGCTTGCTGTCTTCTTGCTCCGGTGAGGTCGTCATCAGTCAGCTCCAGGGCGCTCGGTATCCGGTCAGCAGTGCGCGGCCCTTGTGCCGCCACTTGGGTTCCTTGTCGACCGTCCGCAGCGTGATGGTGCGCAGCCGGCGAACGACCGCGCCGTACGCGCCGCTCGCGGTGGCCGACACCCGTGCTCCGGGCGGTTCGTCCATGAACGGCATGAACTTGTCCGGGAAGCCGGGCATGGTGCACGCGATGCAGATACCGCCGACGTTCGGGCAGCCGCCGATGCCGTTCATCCAGCCGCGCTTGGGCACGTTGCACTTCACGACCGGGCCCCAGCAGCCGATCTTGACCAGGCACTTCGGTGAGTTGTACTCGGTCGCGAACTGGCCCTGCTCGTAGTACCCCGCACGGTCACAGCCCTCGTGGACGGTCGCGCCGAACAGCCAGGTCGGCCGCAGCGCCTCGTCCAGCGGGATCATCGGCGCCTGCCCGGCGAGCTGGTACAGCAGGTACAGCAGCGTCTCGGACATGTTGTCCGGCTGGACCGGGCAGCCCGGCACGTTGACGATCGGCAGCCCGGCCTTGGACCGCCAGTCCCAGCCGAGGTAGTCGGCCACGCCCATCGCGCCGGTCGGGTTGCCGGCCATGGCGTGGATGCCGCCGTACGTCGCGCAGGTGCCGGCGCACAGGATGGCGGTCGCCTTCGGCGCGAGCCGGTCGAGCCATTCGCTCGTGGTCATCGGCTGGCCGGTCTCGGGGTTGTTGCCGAAACCGCACCAGTAGCCCTCGGTCTTGATCGACTCGTTCGGAATGGAGCCCTCGACCACCAGCACGAAGGGATCCAGCTCGCCGCGGTCGGCCTTGTAGAACCACTCGATGAACGGATCGGCGCCCTGCATGGGCCCGGACTCGAAATCGATCAGTGGCCAGTGCACCGCGACCTTGGGCAGGCCCGGCAGGGCGCCGAGGACGATCTCCTCGATACTCGGCTGGGTCGCCGCCGTCAGCGAGACGGAGTCTCCGTCGCAGCTGAGGCCCGCGTTGATCCAGAGAATGTGAACGACGGGCTCGGTCGTCTCCCGCGTTCCGGTCTTCGCCCGCGTGTTCGATGCCGTCATGCGGCCTCCCTGGGAATCGCGTGATGCGGCGGCGTTCCGGAGTCGTACATGACGTTATGAGCGTGCCGTTACGATTCGACACCCTCATTCGGACAACAGGGAGTAAAGCCTCTTGCGAATCAGTGACACCCGGTCCGGAGCGGCATTGATCAATCACCCGGAAAGGGGCCACGATGGCCGATAAATGGGCCCCCCGCGTAGGCGATCTTCCGGGACTCCCGGTCGCCCGCGAGAACCGCGCGTTCCCGCGCCGCATCGTACGCCATCTCGCCGCGCGGGCGGGCATCCGGCAGTTCATCGATCTCGGCGCCGGCCTGCCGACCGAGGGAACGTGCACGAGATCGCCCAGGAGGCCACCGACGGGCCCGCGTCGTGTACGTCGACAACGACCCGGTGGTGCTCGCCCACGGCGAGGCGCTGCTGGCCCGGCTGGATCAATCCCGCCGGCGGCCGGCGGCCGCATGCCCGGCCCAAGTCCCGGCTCCGTGGCGGTAAAGCTTCCCTCGTGGAGGCGAGTCGGACGTGACGCCCAGGTGGGGGCGGGTACGGCGGTCCTCGCAGGTCCGAGCATCACCGGCCAATTCCACCGACCACGAACGGTTCGAACGCATGCAGCAGCAGATCCGCGGCTGGCGCTTCGCCGCCGAGAGAACACGCAGACGCCGGCCGTCGCGCGAGGCTCCGCTCGCGCCCTCGGCCCAGATGATCGGAGGCATGCTTTTAACGGGATGCCGCAGGCTCGGCCGGATGGCGACACAGGCCAGGGCCGGGTCGCGCGCGGGCATCTCACGCGTTGAGGACATCGACATGAGACGCGTCGCCGGAGGGGTGGGCCTGATGGCGGCCGGCGTGGGCGTCGCCCGCTACCTGGTCACCCGGCCCGGGAGGCGGGACCGCGCCCTCAAGAACCGCTGGATCACGGTCACCGTCAACTGCTCACCGCAGCGGCTGGCCTCCCGCGCCGACCTGCCGGAACCCATCACCCGGCTCGGCGACGCGGTCGACATCAGGGTCGCCCCCGCTCCCGGCGACCGTGGTACCGAACTCGGGGCCCGGCCGCGCGAGCTTCCGCGGACCAAAATCGTCGGAATGGTGAACCGCTGGCCCGAGGAGGATCCCCGGCGCATGGTCGAGGTAGCCCTGCGCCAGGCGAAGTCGATGATCGAGACTGGCGAGGTGCTTCGCCCTGACTGGCCGCCGTCCGCGCAGCCGGCCCAGGTGGGCAAGCTCCTGGAGTTCGCCGGCCGGCGAGGAGGCCGACCGTGAAGGCGCTGTGCTGGGAGGGCGTGAACAAGCTCGCGCTGGAGCGGGTCCCGGACCCGCAGATCCTGAATGACCAGGACGCCATAGTGAAGGTCACACTGACCACGACGTGCGGCTCGGACCTGCACCTCATCAACGGCTTCATCCCGACCATGCAGTCGGGTGACGTGATGGGGCACGAGTTCATGGGCGAGATCGTCGACGTCGGGCCCGGGGTCCGCCGCCGCAAGGTCGGCGAGCGGGTCGTGGTGTGCTCGTTCATCGGCTGCGGCCGCTGCTGGTACTGCACGCACGACCTGTGGTCGCTGTGCGACAACACCAACACCAACTGGGAGCTGGCCCGCGAGGTCCTCGGCTTCGAGACCGGCGGCATCTACGGCTACTCCCACGCCATGGGCGGGTTCAAGGGCAGCCACTCCGAATACATCCGGGTCCCGTTCGCCGACTACGGCACCTTCCCGGTGCCTGACGGCGTCGGCGACATGGACGCCCTGTTCGCCTCCGACGCGGCACCGACCGGCTGGATGGGCGCCCATCTGGGCGGTGTGAAGCCCGGTGACGTCGTCGCCGTGTGGGGCGCGGGCGGGGTGGGGCAGATGGCGGCACGTGCCGCGCAGATCCTGGGCGCCGAACGCGTCATCGTCATCGACCGCCTGCCGGACCGGCTCGCCATGGCCGAACGGTACATGGACACCGAGACGATCGACTTCTCCAGCACCGACATGCAGGCCGAGCTCTGGGAACGCACCGGTGGCCGCGGCCCCGACGTGTGCATCGAGGCGGTCGGCATGGAGGCGAGTGCCGGGGGAGGGGTTCCGGACGGGCAGCATGGCTACGACAAGGTCAAACAGCAGCTCCGCATGCCGCAGGACCGGCCGATCGCGGTACGCGAGGCCATCAACGCCTGCCGCAAGGGCGGTTCGGTGTTCGTGCTCGGCGTCTTCGGCGGCATGGTGGACAAGTTCCCGCTCGGCGCGCTGATGAACAAGGGCCTGACGTTCGCGGGGGCCCAGCAGCACGGGCACCGCTACATCCCGATGCTGCTCAAGCGGATGGCGAGCGGTGAGCTGACAACGCGTCACCTGGCCACGCACGAGATGCCTCTGGAGGAGGCACCGCGCGGCTATGAGATGTTCAAGCACAAGAGGGACGGCTGCGTACGCGTGGCGTTCCGCCCGCACGTCTGAGCCCGCCGGTGCCCTTCCCCGCCGGGGGGGCACCGGCGTTCAGAAGCGCAGGACCACTCCGCGATGTCGTGCGGCGGCCCGGTCAGGCCGCCGAGCCGGGGCTCGCCCCGCAGGATGCGGTAGCTGATCGCGGCCACGCTGCCCCCGCCGAACGGCGACTCACCGGTCTGTATGACCGTGCGGCGCGGTGGACCAGAGATCGAACGGTTCCGTCCGGGGCCGGCGGAAAACGACTTGCCGGTGGCATACGGCCCCTCCGTATCCTGGGCCGATGAACGGCGACGCGATCCGTGAGACCTTTCTGCGCTTCTTCGAGCAGCATGGCCATCGGCGGATCAGTGGCGCCTCGGTGGTACCGGTCAACGACCCGACGCTGCTTTTCGTCAATTCCGGAATGGCGCCGCTGAAGAAGTACTTCACCGGCGAGAAGGTGCCGCCGGCGCCCGGCCTGTGCAACGTCCAGGGCTGCATCCGCACCAAGGACATCGACGATGTCGGCGACCGCCACCACATCACCTACTTCGAGATGCTCGGCAGCTGGTCGATCGGCGGCTACTTCAAGGAGCGGGCGGTCGAGCTCGCCTGCGACCTGCTGACCGGCGATCTCGGCCTGGACCAGCGACGCCTCTACGTCACGGTGTTCGCCGGCGACGCCGGGCTCGGCCTGCCGGCCGATGAGGAGTCGGCGCTCGCCTGGGAGCGGGCCGGCATCCCGCGCGACCGCATCGTCGCGCTGCCCGCCGAGGACAACTTCTGGGGGCCGGCGGGCGACAGTGGTCCCTGCGGCCCGTGCACCGAGGTCTTCCTGGACACCGGCGAGGAGTTCGGGCCCGCCTACGTCCCGGGCGGCACGTTCGACACGAAGAAGCGCTACATCGAGATCTGGAACGCCGGCGTGTTCATGCGGTTCGACAAGGGGCTCGACGGCGTGCTGCGGCCGCTGCCGTTCACCAGCGTCGACACCGGCTCGGGCCTGGAGCGGATGGAGCTCGCGCTGAACGGCCTGGACAGCGTCTATGACACCAGCCTCTTCAGGCCGCTGGTCCGCTCCGTCCAGGACGTCCTGGGCGAGAGCGGCGAGGTGCTGCACCACCACCGGGTGATCGCGGACCATCTGCGGGCGGCCGTCGCGATCATGTCCGACGGCGTGCGCCCGGGGAACGAAGGACGCGGCTACATACCGCGCCGCCTGATCCGCAAGTGCGTGACGCTGGCGATGGGCCGCCGGCACGAACGCTTCGACTTCGAGCCGATCGTCGAGGCCGTCGTCGGTTCGCTCGGCGGCACATACCCGCACTTCGCGACCGAGCAGACCGCGGTCATGACCGCGATCGCCCAGGAGCGGGACGAGTTCGGCCACACCGTACGACGCGGGCTCGACCAGCTCGACAAGGTCATCGCCCAGCGGGGGAGGGTGAGCGGGACCGACGCGTTCAACCTGTTCGCGACGTACGGGCTGCCCGTGGAGATCACCCGGGACCTGGCCGCCGCACGGGGCGTCACGCTCGACCGGGAGGAGTTCGACTCCGCGCTGCGGCGGCACAAGGTGCTCAGCCGCGGACTGCCGGCGGACGGCGAGCACCGCCGGTTGAGGACCGACGACGTCCTGCCCGCCGCGGTGCTCGGGGCGACGGAGTTCCTCGGCTACGACACGTTGGAGTCCGAAGGCGTGATCCGCACTCTGTTCTCCGGTGGCACGACGGTGGAGCAGGTGGAGGCCGGTTCCGACGCCGACCTGATCGTGGACCGGACCCCGTTCTACGGCGAGGGCGGCGGCCAGATCGGTGACCGCGGCACCGTACGGGTGCCCGCGCGTCCCGGTTCGACCGGCGAGATCACCGAGACCGTCGTGCACGCCGGCGGCGGTTTCCTGCACCGGGTGAGGGTCACCGGCGGCTCCCTGCGGACCGGCGACACCGTCGCGCTCACCGTGGACCGGGCCGCGCGGGCGATGACCGCGGCCAACCACACCGCGACGCACCTGCTCAACTCCGCGTTGCGCTCGGTTCTGGGGCCCCACGTGCACCAGGCCGGTTCGCTGGTCGAGCCGCAGCGCCTGAGGTTCGACTTCACCCACCCGAAGGCGCTGACCGCCGAGGAGCTGACCGCCGTCGAGCGCCTGGTCAACGCATGGGTGCTGACCGACTCCCCCCGGCACGTGGAGGTCATGACGCCCGAGGAGGCGAAGGCGTCCGGCGCGGTCTTCCTGGAGGGCGAGGACTACGGCGAGGCCGTACGCGTGCTGTCCTTCGGAGACTTCTCCAAGGAGCTGTGCGGCGGCACCCACGTGGACCACACGTCGCAGATCGGGTCGTTCCGCATCGTGTCCGAACAGAGCAACGCCTCCGGCGTCCGCCGCATCGCGGCGGTGACCCGGCAGCGTGCGGTGGACTACGCGATCGAGCAGACGTCGTCGCTGTCGGACGTGGCCACGACGCTGCGCACGTCACCGAAGGACGTGGTGTCCGCGGCCCGCCGCCTGGTCGAGGCGGCGAGGATCCCGAAGGCGGCACAGCAGGCCGCCACCGTCGCCGGCGCCCACGAGACCGTGGTGAACGACATCCCGGTGATGCTGGCCCAGGCCGAGGGAGCCGTCGGCGGCCTCCGCAAGGAGGCCCAGCGCGAGGCGGAGGAGCGCGGCCGGGTCGTCCTTTTGTGGACCGCCTCGGGGGAGCCCGGGGAGAAGAAGACGCTGGTCGTCGGCGTCCCGAAGCGCCTCGGCGAACGGCTGAGGGCCGACGACCTGCTGAAGAACGCGACCCGCCGCCTCGGTGGCGGAGGCGGAGGCAACGCCGCCATCGCTCAGGGCGGTGTCGACGTGCCTCCGACCAGGGAGTCGCTGCTCGAGGTCCTCACCGAGACCGTGCCGGGCTGACCCGCACGGAATCGGTCAGTTCCGGTCCCGCAGCGGAGAGGACGTCGACGCGACGCCGGTGTTGACGGCCACGATCGCGTCTTCCAGCGTGTCGGTGAGCGTGAGGATCTGGGTGAGCTGACTGATCTGGAACGTCTGGTAGACGCGGCCCTTGGCACCGGCGATCGCGAGAGAGCCGTCCCGTGAGCGCAGCCGGTGCAGCAGCCCGACGAGGACGCCGAGACCGGTGGAGTCCAGGAAGACGACGGCGGACAGGTCGAGGACCAGGTGAAGATGGCCCTCGTCGATCAACCCGATGAGGGTCTCGCGTAGCTGGGGCGCGGAGCTGATCTCGATCCAGCCGCTCACCTCCACGACCGCGATCTCGCCTTCGAGGTGGTGAGCGATGGCGAAGTCCATGCTGGATCTCCAATGAGGGGGGTGAGGACCGGCGGCGCTCGGACGGCCACAGGCCCCGCTCCCGCCTGTACCGCCCACGCCCTCGCAGGTCAGATTACCGGGCGCCGCGCAGTGTGAGGACACGAACACTGACCGGGGGTGACGGATCGATGACCACCGAGTCGCCTACCCTGCGCGTTCACCGCGCGTGAGCGGCGGACAGGGCACGAATCGATCGCCACGGTACGGACCGAACGGGTCATGAGGCTGCAGGGCGGGTAAGTGGCATCAGACACGCTCTGGTACGCCCGGTGGTTGCCTGGGGCTCTCACCGGCGGTGGAGGAAGGGCGGTGGTCTACTTCCGTACGGCGTATGACTGGGTCTGGCGGACCTTGATGATGGTGTCGGGCGCATAAAGCCCTTTCGCGACCGTCGCATTCGGATACACCATCGTTCTCGGGCCGAGCAGGGTGCCTGGGTTCAACACGGCGTTACACCCGACCTCCACGTCATCCCCGATGATGGCACCGAACTTGGTCAGCCCTGTGTCGATCTCCTGGCCGTCGACGCTCAGCTTGATGGTGTTCCGCTCGGCTCCCGGGCATGGCCGCCCTGTCAGGATCGCATTGCTCAGTTTCGTTCCTGCGCCGAGATTTGCCCGGTGACCCAGGACGCTGTCTCCGACGTAGGCGAAGTGCGGAGCCTGAGCACCGGGGAGAAAAAGCGCCCTCTTGGCCTCCGTGGCGTGTCCCAGTGTGCTCCCTTCCAGCATCACCACATCTCCGCGGATATAGGCGCCATGGCGAAGGACGGCACGTGGGCCGATATATGCGGGACCCTTGACGTAAGTCCCCGGCTCGAGGAGTGCACTGTCGGCGATATAGACCGGACCCTCACCGACATATGCGCCGTCCATGACCGTTCCGTCGATGACACGCTTGTTTCCGACGAGCTCATCGATTATCCGATCGAACGACGCCAGAATATCCCATACGCTGTCCACGTCGGCGAAGAGTCTGGCGACTGTCGGCGAGGATAGGTCGAAGTAGCTTTTCGCGCTTAGCAAGGCCATGGCTCGGGGCTCCAAAAATATGGGTCATGCTGTTGGTGCCGTCGCTACCCACAGCTCGAGTGCATATCGAACTGCAGATTCTAGAGCGTCGTGGAGGATCTGTTGCCAGGTGAAGCCGCCGACATCGACGCCGCCAACCGATCTCCAGGTGGGAACCATCCGGTCGGCACTTCTCTTAAGGGCGGGCCTGGTTTGGGGGTAACCCTACTGGTGGCGCAGTGGCGCTCCAATAAGCGCGCGTCCATGTACCGGGTAATGGTTGACGCGGTCGTGTGCCGATGTCGGACGGCTGCCGGCGGCTCGATGGTGTGGATGGTGGCCAAAGCGATCAAATGTCCAATTTGTTCGATATCTATTTCCTGCTCCCTGCCGGCAGCGACGCCGGGGAGACGGGGAAGTCGAAGTAGGTGTTCGGGTAGGGCCCGGCGCGGTAGGTGAAGTGCCACCACTCCTCCGGGATTCCGGTGAAGCCGGCGGCTTCCATCGCGTGTTCGAGCATGAGCCGGTCCGTGTGCGCGGTGCCGCGGATGCGGGGGTCCAGGGTGTGGGCGCGCGGGTCGAAGCAGTCGAACCCCGTGCCCATGTCGATCGAGGCGTCCGGGAACCTGCTCGCCCTCGGTGCGTAGCACGAGACGAGCCGCTCGCCCGGCCGGTACGCCCGCGTCGGAGCGGCCGGCAACTTCACGATCGTCAGGTCGACCGTGCTGCCCCGGCTGTGCCCGGACCGCTCGGCGATGTAGCCGTCCGCGAAGAGCCGCGACTTGTCCACCTCGGGATAGAACTCCGCCTTCATCGCGCGGTCACCGCGGTCCCGTGCCCAGGCCGCGAACCGGTCCACCGCCCGTTGCGGACGGTAACAGTCGTACATCTTCAGCGAGTAGCCGCGGCGTACCAGGCCCTGTTGGACGCGGTGCAGCGCCTGCGCCGCCGGGGCGGTCAGGACGCACATCGGCGCTGCGTACCCCGGCACCACCCGGCCGGTGAAGTTGTGCGGGGTCGCATAGCGG
>DASQPY010000069.1:0-4668 GCA_035643735.1 Actinoallomurus sp.
GCCGCGCGGGGACGCCAGCCGTACGGGCGGCTCCGCCGCCCGGTGAGAACGCTCATCTCTCGCAGGTCCTCTAGGGCTGGAAGCGGTAGCCCATGCCGGGCTCGGTCAGCAGGTGACGGGGGTGGGCCGGAGCGTCCTCCAGTTTGCGGCGCAGCTGGGCGATGTACTGGCGCAGGTAGTGCGTCTGCCGCGCGTACGCGGGTCCCCAGACCTCGGTGAGCAGGCGCCGCTGGGTCACGAGCTTGCCAGGGTTGACCAGCAGGATCTCCAGCAGCCGCCACTGGGTCGGGGTGAAGTGGACCGGCGGCGTGACGGTCTTGGCCTCCAGGTCGATGAGGTGGCCGCCGACACGTACGACCGGCGGCGGGCCGGGCGGACCGGCGCGCCGGCGGACCGCGCGGATGCGGGCGAGCAGCTCGCCGAGCCCGAACGGCTTGGTGACGTAGTCGTCGGCCCCGGCGTCCAGGGCTGCGATCTTGTCCGGGGCGCCGGTACGGCCGGACAGCACGATGATCGGCACCCGGCTCCAGCCGCGCAGGCCGTGGATCACCTCGACGCCGTCGATGTCGGGGAGTCCCAGGTCCAGGACGACGACGTCCGGATGCCAGTCGGCGGCCCGCCGCAGGGCCTCGCCCCCGTCGCGTGCCAAGTTGACCTCGTACCGGCGCGCCCGCAGGTTGAGGCCCAGCGTCCGCGCGGTCAGCGGTTCGTCGTCGACGACCAGCACGCGTGTCATCGGCCCCTCCCCTCGCGTACCGAGTCGACACGAGAGGTGAGCATCGGGTCGGCCAGGTCCGGCGTGTACGCGGGCAGCGTGACGACCATGGTCAGGCCGCCTCCGGGGGTGTCGTCGGGTTCGAGGGTGCCGTCCATGGCCTCCACGAGCCCCCGTGACAGGGCAAGGCCGAGCCCGACACCCGTGTCGTTGTCGCGGTCGCCGAGCCGCTGGAAGGGCAGGAAGACCCGGTCGCGTTCGGCCTGCGGGATACCCGGCCCGCGGTCGATGACCCGCACCTGGACCCGGTCGGCGTGCGCGCTGGCCGTGACGAGGACGGGCTGCTCGGCCGACCCGTACCGGACGGCGTTGGAGACCAGGTTGACCAGGACCCGCTCCAGCAGCGCCGGGTCGGCGAACACGTCGGGCAGCTCGGCGGGGATCTGGACGCGCACACGGGAGCCGGCCGGGCCCAGGTCGCCGACGGCGTACGGGACGACCTCGCCGACGGCGGCGGGCTGAGCCGAGACGCCCAGCAGGCCCGCCTGCAGGCGGCTCATGTCGAGGAGGTTGGCGACCAGGCGCGCCAGCCGGTCCAGCGACTCGTCCGCGGTGGCGAGGAGCTCGTCGCGCTCCTGTTCGGTCCAGGTGACCTCGCCGGTGCGCAGGCTCTCGACCGCGGCCTTGGCCGAGGACAGGGGCGAGCGCAGATCGTGGCTGACCGCGGCGAGCAGCGCGGTCCGCATCCGGTCCGCGGCGGCGAGCGGGCGTGCCTGCTCGGCCTCCTCGGCCAGGCGGTGCTGCCGGAGCGCCAGCGCGGCCTGCGCGGCGAACGCCTCCAGCACCCGCTGGTCGGCCGCCGACGGCGTACGGCCGCGGAGCACGAGGGTGAGGTCGTCGTCGACGGCGATCTCGGCCGCGCCCTCGTCCGGGCTGCAGCAGGGTTCGGCGCCGACGTTGGTCACGATCCGCCAGCATTCCGGGTCCGCCTGGCGGCCGGGCGTCAGCGGGGCCTCGGGACGCCGTTCGAGCAGAGTCGCCGAGTCCAGTCCGAACGTCTCCCGCAACCGTTCGAGCAGGTCACGGGGCGTGCTCTGCCCGCGCAGCACGCTGCCTGCCAGATGGGACAGCATTTCAGCGTCGGCGCTGGCGCGCGCGGCCTCGCGGGTACGCCGGGCCGCGATGTCGACCACCACGCTGACGGCCACGCCGACCAGGATGAACGCGGCCAGCGCCAGAACGTTCTCCCACTCGTCGATGGTGAACTCATGGGTCGGCGGGGTGAAGAAGTAGTTGAGCAGCAGCGAGCCGAAGATGGCGGCGAACAGCGCCGGATACAGGCCGCCGGCCAGCGCCACCGCGACGACCGCCACGAGGAACAGCAGGATCTCGCCGGCGAAGGACAGCTGACCGCGCAGGTTCGTCAGCAGCAGGGTCAGCAGCGGCAGCCCGATGACGGCGAGCCCGAACCCGGCGATCCGGCGGACCCTCGTCAGGCCACCGGCGCGTACCGACCGCCGCCGTCCCAGGCTGACCTCCTCGTGGGAGACCATGTGCACGTCGATCGTGCCGGACATCGCGGTCGTGGTCACTCCCACGCCACGGGAGAAGAGCTGGGCGACACGTCCACGCCGTGAGGCGCCGAGCACGAGCTGGGTGGCGTTCATGCCGCGCGCGAAGTCGAGCAGGGCCTGCGGAATGTCCTCGCCGACCACCTGGTGGTAGGTGCCGCCCAGGCTCTCCACCAGGGCACGCTGGCGGGCGAGGTCGGCCGGGCTGGCACCGGTGAGCCCGTCGCCCACGGTCACGTGCACGGCGAACAGGTCCGAGCCCTTGGCCCGGTCGGCGATCCGCGCGGCGCGGCGGATGAGCGTGTCGCCCTCGGGACCGCCGGTCAGCGCCACGACGACGCGTTCCCGCGCCTCCCAGGTGGTGCTGATGCGGTGGTCGGCGCGGTAGCGGTCGAGCTGGTCGTCGACCTTGTCGGCCAGCCAGAGCAGGGCCAGCTCCCGCAGTGCGGTGAGGTTGCCGACGCGGAAGTAGTTCGACAGCGCCGCGTCGATCTTCTCGGCCTGGTAGATGTTGCCGTGCGCCATCCGGCGGCGCAGCGCCTCCGGTGTCATGTCGACGAGCTCGACCTGGTCGGCGCGGCGT
Organism: Actinoallomurus sp.; assembly: GCA_035643735.1. Lineage (GTDB taxonomy): Bacteria > Actinomycetota > Actinomycetes > Streptosporangiales > Streptosporangiaceae > Actinoallomurus. The sequence continues at coordinate 2,870 of DASQPY010000069.1, forward strand.
ACGACCCCATCCGGCACGGTCTCGCGCTGCGGCACTCCGGTGATCTGCTCCACGACGTCGTTCAGCGAGTCCAGGTGCTGGATGTTCAGCGTGGTGATCACGTCGATGCCGGCCTCGAGGATGTCCTCGATGTCCCGCCAGCGCTTCTCGTGGCGCGATCCCGGGACGTTGGTGTGCGCCAGCTCGTCGATCAGCGCGACCTGGGGAGCGCGCGCGATGACGGCGCCGGTGTCCAGCTCGGTGAAGGTCGCGCCGCGGTACTCCATCGTCTTGCGGTGGACCGTCTCCAGCCCTTCGAGAAGCTCGAGGGTACGGGGACGGCCGTGGCACTCCACGAACCCGACGACCACGTCGGTTCCGCGGCCGCAGCGCCGCTGCCCCTCGCCCAGCATGGCGTAGGTCTTTCCCACACCGGGGGCGGCCCCCAGGTAGACACGCAGCCGCCCGCGAGTCATGGCCACATCACTCCTCCGGTGGAACGCGGCGCGCGCTCCGGTGAAAAGGCGCGCCGCACCTCGGTCCTCATCCGCGGAACGGATACTTCTTGTCCAGTTCGATGTTGAGCGCCAGGACGTTGACACGAGGATCGCCGAGGAAACCGAGCACCCGGCCGTCCTCGTTGTCCTTGATCGCCCTGAGCACCTGGCTCTCGGTGATGCCACGGGCCCTGGCGATGCGCGATGCCTGCAGCCGCGCGTACGCGGGCGAGATGTGCGGGTCCAGGCCGCTGCCGCTCGCGGTCACGGCGTCGGCGGGCACCTGCGGGTCGGCCGGCGCGTTGCCCCGGACCGGGACGACCTCACCCTTCGTGTAGTCCTCACCGTACTTCGCGCACTGGACGGCTACCCCCTTGTAGGTGGCGATGAACGGTGTGTTCACCACTCCGCATTCTTCGTTGAGGCTGATCACCTGCGTCGGCTGCGTCACGTGGCCCTGCCGGTCGCGGGGGCCGATGAGGGCGAGAACCGCGCCGACGCCTCCGGGGGTGCAGAACGGACGCGAGCCGTCGACGCCCTCAAGCTTGCCCACGTCGGCGCTGCGGGTGCAGACATCGGTGAGCAGGCTGGTGCTGGCGTTCTCGTCCTCCTTGCCGGCCGCGACCAGCTTCGGGTCGGGCAGCGTGTCGACGATGCTCTCCGGCCCCAGGTTGCTCGCGCTGGTCGACGTCGGGTCGTAGCCGTCGCCCGCGTTGGAGGGACGGCTCTGGAAGTACTGCTTGAGCGGGTTCCCGTCCTGGTCGGCGAAGGACTGGCCGATGATCTGGCTGCCGACGACCTTGCCGTCGGCGGCCTTGATCATCGACCCCTCGGCACTGTGGTGCAGGCCGGGGATGAAGGCCACGATCCAGATCGCGACCGGGTAGATGATCCCGAGGATCACGGTCAGGACCAGAAGGGCCCGGAGAGCTGCTAGGTGCTGGCGTATCCAGCTGGGCAGTCGCATGTCACATTCCCGGAAGGAAGTGGATGATCAGGTCGATGAGCTTGATGCCGATGAACGGCGCGATGATGCCGCCCAGGCCGTAGACGTAGAGGTTGCGGGACAGCAGTTTGGAGGCGCTGGAGGGGCGATACTTCACGCCGCGCAGGGCGAGGGGGATCAGCGCGACGATGACGATGGCGTTGAAGATGACCGCGGCCAGGATCGCCGACTGCGGACTGTGGAGCCGCATGATGTTGAGCTTGTCCAGGCCCGGGTAGACCGCGGCGAACATCGCCGGGATGATCGCGAAGTACTTCGCGATGTCGTTGGCGATCGAGAACGTCGTCAGCGCGCCCCGGGTGATCAGCAACTGCTTG
>DASQPY010000070.1:0-12980 GCA_035643735.1 Actinoallomurus sp.
GCAGGTCGTCCTGCCCACCACGTACGCGGGCTCGGAGGTCACCCCCGTCGTCGGGCAGACGGCCGACGGCCGCAAGACCACGCGGTCCTCGCCCTCGGTGCTGCCCGAGACCGTCATCTACGACGTCGACCTGACCCTCGACCTGCCCGTGGCCCTGTCGGTCACCAGCGGCGTCAACGCGCTCGCGCACGCGGTGGAGGCGTTGTACTCACCCCAGGCCGGCCCGCTCACCGACGAGATGGCCGTGGACGCGATCGCCCGGATGGCGCGCGCCCTTCCCCGGATCGCCGCCGACCCCGCCGACCGTGAGGCGCGCGCCGACGCGTTGCAGGCGGCCTGGCAGGCCGGGGTCTGCCTCGGGACGGTCGGCTCGGGGTTGCACCACAAGCTGTGCCACACGCTGGGCGGTTCGTTCGGCCTGCCGCACGCCGAGACCCACACGGTCGTGCTGCCGCACGTCATGGCCTACAACGCGCCCGCGGTCCCGGAGGTCATGGCTCGCATCGCCGGCGCGCTCGGCGTCACCGACGCTCCGAGCGGAATGTTCGACCTGGTCACCCGGCTGAACGGGCCGACCGCGCTGCGCTCGCTGGGCATGGCGGAGGCGGACCTGTCCCGTGCGGCCGAGCTCGCCACGGCAAGTCCGTACCCGGGTCCCCGCGAGGCGACGGCCGCGGAGGTCACGAGCCTGCTGCGCGACGCCTGGGCCGGACGCCGCCCCGACGCCCCGCCCCCGGCAGGGCTCACCGACCAGGTCGTGGCCGGCTTCGAGGGCGCGCCGGACCCCAGGACGGGGCGGCTGCTGGCCGATCTCGTACGGCACCTGCACCACTTCGTGACGGCCAACGACGTCACCGAGGACGAATGGCGCCACGCCATCGACTTCCTCACCCGTACCGGCCAGATCTCCAGCGACACACGGCAGGAGTTCGTGCTGCTGTCGGACGTCATGGGCGTGTCCAGCATGGTCGACCAGCTGACCAACTCCCGTACGCCCGAAACGACACCGTCGGCCGTGCTCGGGCCGTTCTACGTGGAGGGCCCGCCGGAGGTGGCGCACGGCGCCGACATCTCCGGCGGACTGCCCGGTACGCCGCTGTGGGCCGATATCCGGATCACCGACCTGGAGGGTGCCCCGGTCCCCGGCGCCGTGGTCGACGTCTGGCAGTCCAACGAGGACGGCTACTACGACGTCCAGCTGCCCGACCTGGACGGTCCCGTACTGCGCGCCCGGCTGCGCAGCGACGCCGACGGGCGGCTGAGGTTCTGGTCGATCCTGCCCTCGGAGTACCCGATTCCCGTCGACGGCCCGGTCGGCCGGCTGCTCGAGGCCGCCGGGCGGCACGAGTACCGGGCGCCGCACCTGCACTTCATGATCTCGGCACCCGGCTTCCAGCGGCTGATCACCCAGCTGTTCGTCGCCGGAGGCGCGTACCTGGACTCCGATGCCGTGTTCGGCGTCAAGGAGGCCCTGGTGGTCGACTACGTCCCCCGGAACGGGCCGGCGCCTGATGGGCGCCGCGTCGACGGCGAGTGGCGCTCACTGGAGTTCACATTCCGCATCGCCGGGCACCGCCCGGCGACGAACATCGAGGAGTAACCGGTGGACGTCGAGACAGATGTTCTGATCGTGGGCAGCGGCCCGGCGGGCGGCGCGGCGGCGCTGCTCCTGAGCACGTACGGCGTCGACAACATCGTCGTGACCAAGTACGGGCGGCTGGCCGACACGCCACGGGCGCACATCACCAACCAGCGCGCGATGGAGGTGCTGCGCGACGCCGGGATCGAGGACCAGGTCATCGCGCAGGCGACGCCGCAGGAGCTGATGGGCGACACGGTGTTCTGCGCGAGCCTGGCCGGTGAGGAGCTCGGCCGGCTGCGGACGTGGTACACCCATCCCGAGCGGCTCGCCGAGCACGTCCTCGCGTCCCCCACGCGGATCTGTGACATGCCCCAGCACCTGATGGAACCCGTGCTCGTGGACAACGCGGTCGCCCGGGGCACGAAGTTCCGGTTCGACACCGAATACCTGTCGCTGGAGCAGGACGACGACGGGGTGACCGCGACGGTCCGCGACCGGCTGCGCGGCGACACGTACCGCATCCGCGCGAAGTACCTCATCGGCGCGGACGGCGGCCGCAGCCAGGTGGCCCAGGACATCGGCCTGCCCCTGGTCGGCCAGATGGGCGTGGCCGGCAGCATCAACATCGTCTTCGAGGCCGACCTGTCGCATCTGGTGGAACACCGGCCGAGCATTCTCTACTGGGTGCTGCAGACCGGCTCGGAGGTCGGCGGGATCGGCATGGGCCTGGTCAGATGCGTACGGCCGTGGCACGAATGGCTGATCGTGTGGGGCTATGACATCAACGGCGACCCGCCCGACCTGACCGAGGAGTACGCCCGGCAGATCGCCCATCACCTCATCGGCGACGACACGGTCCCGGTCACCATCAAGTCCTCTTCGGCGTGGACGGTCAACCACCTGTACGCCGAGCACTACCAGCGCGGGCGGGTGTTCTGCGCGGGCGACGCCGTACACCGCCACCCGCCGTCCAACGGGCTGGGCTCCAACACCTCGATCCAGGACGTCTACAACCTCGCGTGGAAGCTCGCGCTCGTCCTGAAGGGCAGCGCGGACCCGGCGCTGCTGGAGACCTACTCCGCCGAGCGGGCGCCGATCGGCAGGCAGGTCGTCGACCGCGCCAACAAGAGCATCGCCGACACCGCACGGATCTTCGAAGCGCTCGGCCTGCTGTCGACGGAGGACCCGGACCAGATGCGTGCGAACATGGCCGCGCGCAAGGAGGCGACACCGGAGGCGGAGAAGCAGCGGCAGGCGCTGCGCGACGCCATCGAGTACAAGAACTATGAGTTCAACACGCTCGGCGTGGAGCTGAACCAGCGGTACGCCTCGACCGCGATCGTCACCGGCGGCTCTCCGGATCCGGGGTTCGAACGCGACGCGGAGCTGTACCACCAGGCCACCACGCGCCCGGGCGCCAAACTCCCGCACGCCTGGGTCGGCCGGGACGGCCACCGCGTCTCCACCCTGGACCTGGGCGGACACGGGCACTTCACCCTGTTCACCGGCATCGGCGGCGACGCCTGGGTGTCGGCCGCTCGCCGGGTGGGCGCCGGGCTCGGCGTCGAGATCGCCACTGTGGTCATCGGCCCCGGCCAGGCGTACGAGGACCTGTACGACGATTGGGCACGCCTCCGCGAGACCACCGACGCGGGGTGCATCCTCGCCCGTCCCGACAACTACGTCTGCTACCGCCACCAGGACCTGGCCGACGATCCCGCTGACGTACTCGAACACGCGATGCGGCAGGTCCTGGGCCGCTGAGGGCCACCAACCGGGCGAGCATGAATCGGGTGCCGGGCTATCCGGGTTCGGCGATGAGCCAGCCGTTCGCCGGGACCGCGTTGCGGTTGCCCGCGGGTCCCGAGCCGCCGATGGCCGTGGCGGACTCCAGAGAGCGGTGGACGAGTTCGGAGTCGCTCAGGTTGAGGGCCACGATCAGCCGGTGATCGCCCTCGGCGCTCTCGTAGACCAGGTGTTCGTTCGCCAGGTGGACGACGCGTGTCCGCGCCCGGTGCAGCCAGGCGTGACGGCGGCGCAGCCCGATGAGGTCCTGGTGCAGCCGGAAGGTGGCCGAGCCGTTCTCGGGGAGCTCTGACGGATCGTCGGGATACGCCGGGCGGATGGCGTCGTCTCCGCCGGCGCGTTCTTCCTTGAGCCCGCGGAAGGCGTACTCGTCGCCGTAGTAGACCGACGGCGTGCCACCAATGGTGAGTAGCACGACCAGGGCGTGGGCGAGGTGGCGTTCGTCGGTGAGCCTGCTGGCCAGGCGGGTCACGTCGTGGTTCCCGACGAACGTCTGCGGTGTGAACATGTCCAGACAGGTGTTGTGGCGCTCGAACGCCCAGGCGAGCTCGAACAGGTTCCGGTCGTTCAGCGAGCTCCAGATCGCCTTCCAGAGTTCGTACTGCGTGACGGAGTCCAGCCCGGTCTCGGTCACGAGTGCGCCGTAGTCACCGTGGATGACCTCGCCGACCAGGTACGCGTCGGGATGGGCCCGGCGGACCCGGGGGAGCACGGTGGCCCAGAACGGGGCCGGTACGGCATAGGCGGCGTCCAGCCGCCAGCCGTCGGCACCACGGGCCAGCCAGTGGTCCATGACGTCGGTGACATAGTCGGCCACGGCCGGGTTCGCGTGGTCGAGCGTGACCAGGCCCGGGTGGCCCTCGAACGTGTCATAGCGCGCCTCCGGCGCGTTCCAGGAGAAGCGGAACCAGTCCGCCTCCGGCGCGTCCGGACCGTAGCGGAGCGCGCGCTGGAAGGCGGGGAAGTCCCGGCCCACGTGGTTGAACACGCCGTCCAGCAGCACCCGTAGCCCACGGTCGTGCGCGGCGGCGACGAGATGCTCGAAGTCCTGGTCGTCACCCAGCCGCGGGTCGATCCGCCGGTGGTCGATCGTGTCGTAGCCGTGGGTGGAGGAGGTGAAGATCGGGCCGAGCGCCAGGCCGGAGGCCCCGAGCCGTACGGCGTGGTCCAGCCACTTCTCCAGCCGCGGCAGCCGATGGGCGAGCGCGCGGTCGGTGCCCGTGGTGTCGGCCCCGGCGAACCCCAGTGGGTAGACGTGCCACCAGATCACATGCTGCACCCATTGCGGCTCCATGCCCGCCCACGCTAGCCGGAGGGACATGGCGGGAGTGATCCGGCCGGGCCCGGCGGCCGCGGCCCGGTCGTTCAGGGACTACAGCACGTCCGTGAGCTCGGCCGTGACACGGATCCGCAGCTCCTCGAGCGTCTCCGCCTGCTCGTCCGCCCGGCGCAGCAGTTCGTCCAGCCGCGCACGGTCGAGGCGGTCGTCCTGGTCGGCCACCACGAGGAGGGTCTGCCAGCACGCGGCCTTGCCCTCCACGCCGAGCCGAATCACTTCGACCTCTTCCAGGCTGCTCAGCGGTGAACGTCCGAGCAGCCGGCCGTTGGGCTTGAACCTGCCGGTCTTCTCCGCCACCCAGCCCAGCACGACCTTGTACTGCCGGACGGGTACCTCCAGGTCGCTCATCAGCTCCACCAGCGCGGCGCGATCCTCGGCGATCTCGGTCGCGAGCCGCTCGAACGTGGCACTCTCCTCCGACCCGCGATGGGCCCCGGCCAGCCGGAAGGCCAGCTCGGTACCCATGGTCGCACCGGCCAGATGGTCGTTGAGATAGATGCCGAGCAGCGCCGGGCCCGACCGGCTGACGTGCCCCCTGGCAACAGTGTCGCCACCGTACTGGCCCATGGCGCCTCCCTCCGTCCCGTCACCCGCAGGGTGCGGGGGACACTTCCGGGCCTACCCGCGAGATCCGCCCGAATATCAGCCCGTGGGCCGCCACCTCCCCGCGTACCGGCCGCGTCCCGGTATGGGGTCCCCTTTCGGCGGGAATGCCCAGATCAGGGCCTGGGGCCCAGGCCGGGGGTCCGCGAGAGGGGCGCGCATGGTGAACGTCGGCGCTCTGACGGTGGGGGTGGAAGAGGAGTTCCTTCTCGTCGACGCCGCCACCCGGATCACCTCGCCCCGCGCGGCGTCGGTACTCGCCCGCCTTGCGGAGGTTCCGCTGCCGGCGGAGGGGATGAGCTTTCAGGCGGAGCTGGCCGCCACCCAGCTCGAGGCGGCCACCGGGGTCTGTCTCGACCTCACGAGCCTGCGCGGCCAGCTGTGGGAAGGGCGGGCCTGCCTGGCGGCGGCCGCCGAGGCCGAGGGCCTGCGGCTGGTCTCGACGGGCAACCCGGTGCTCACCCGGCACACGGTGCCGTTCATGCCGGGCGACCACTACGCCCGGGTGACCGAGACCCTGGCCGGCGCGGTGGCCGGCTATGAGTCGTGCGGGTGCCACGTGCACGTCGGCGTGGCCGACCGGGAACTGGCCGTGGCGGTCCTGAACCATCTGCGCCCGTGGCTGCCGACGCTGCTCGCGGTGTCGGTCAACTCCCCGTTCGACCATGGCCGGGACTCCGGGTACGCGAGCTGGCGCATCCAGGCGCAGGCGCGGTTTCCCGGGGCGGGCGTGCCCCCGTGGTTTTCCTCTGCCACCGCGTACGACCGGCGGCTCCACCGGCTGGTCGAGCTCGGCGCCCTGGCCGACACCAGTACGACGTACTGGCTGGCCAGACCCTCACCATGGCTGCCGACGATCGAGATCAGAGCGGCGGACGCGGCGTCCACGGTCGATGAGGCGGTCCTGCAGGCCGCCATGGCCCGCGCGCTCGTCCTCACCGCGCTCACCGAGCTCGGCGAAGGAAGAGAGGCGCTGCCGGTCGACGATCAGCTGTGCGCGGCCGCCCTGTGGTCGGCGGCCCGCTACGGGCTGTCCGGACCGGGTATTCATCCACTGAAGGAGCTTCGCGTGGATGCCACGGTCCTGCTGGAGGAGCTGCTCCGCCGCGTACGGCCTGCGCTGGAGGAGACCGGGGACCTGGCGATGGTGCGCCGGTCGATCCGCAGGCTCGGCCCCGGCGGCACCGGTGCCGCCCGCCAGCGTGAGGCCGCCGTACACGGCCTGCCGAACGTCGTGGACATGCTCGTTCGCCAGACAGGACGGCGCTGATCACCTGGGCGGCCTGTCCCACGGGAGGGAAACGCTGTGATCTCGAACATCGGCGAAACGACCGCCGCGCCGGCGCTGCCCGGACCTCGCGGCCCGCTGTCGGAGGCGATCATCGCCGCGCTGAGCTCTGGATCGCTCGATCCGCTCGCCGGCGCCGACCCGGGCCAGGCCGATCCGTTCGGTGAGGACCTGCAGATCGGCCTGTACATCTGTTACGAGCTGCACTACCGCGGATTCGGTCAGGTCGATCCCGGCTGGGAGTGGGAGCCGGAGCTGCTGCGGCTGCGGGGCGTGCTGGAGCGGCGCTTCCTGTCGGCGATGCGTACGGCGGTTCCCGGCGGGGACGACGTGGACTCCGCCCTGGACCAGGTGTCGCTCGACGCGACGGCCGATGCCGGTGGGGTGAGCGGGCACTTGAGGGACGAAGGTGAATGGTGGCAGCTGAGGGAGTTCGTGGCGCACCGTTCGCTGTACCACCTCAAGGAGGCAGACCCGCACGCCTGGGTGATACCGCGGCTGCACGGCCGGGCGAAGGCGTCGCTGGTGGCCGTCGAGTTCGACGAGTTCGGCGGCGGGCGACCCGAACGCATGCACGCGCGGCTCTTCGCGGACCTGATGGCGGGACTCGGACTGGACGCCTCTTACGGCCGCTACCTGGACGTGGTGCCCGGGGTGACGCTGGCGACGGTGAACATGATGTCGCTGTTCGGCCTGCACCGGGCGCTGCGCGGGGCGCTGGTCGGCCACTTCGCAGCCGCCGAGATCAGTACGCCGCCCAGTGCCCAGCGGATGGCCGACGCCCTGGACCGGATGGGAGGAGGGCCGCGCTGTGGCGACTTCTTCACCGAGCACATCGAGGCCGACGCGGTGCACGAACAGGTGCTGCGCCACGACGTGGTCGGCGACCTGCTCGCCCACGAGCCGGATCTGGCGGCCGACGTCGTACTGGGAGTCCAGGTGACCGAGATGCTGGAGGGACGGCTGGGACGCCATCTACTGGCCCACTGGTCCGCGGGCCGGTCATCCCTCCGTTCCGCGCTGCCGTCCGCGCGTACGCCGGGCGGCGGCTTGTGACGCTCAGCCGCGCCGGTCCGGGCGTGGCCGCCTCCGGTGGCTCGTGTCGCACAGCGGGAAACGGCGGCTGCGGTGGCAGAGGCAGATGGCGACCATGAAACGGTCCGAAACGACCGTGGAGCCGTCGGCGAGCACGATCTCCACAGGCCCCTCGACCAGAGCCGGGCCCCTCGGAACCAGGAAGACGCGACGCCGCTCGGAACGGCCCGTACGGCGCCTCTCATCATCGTTCGGCACGGATCACCACCAGGTCCTCATAGCGCTGCTCGGGACCGATCAGGCCACGTCGCTCCAGGTGAGCGGCTCGGGCCCGCATCACCGGGCCGAACGGCTCCTGACGCCGCGCCACCACCGCCACCCTCAACCGCTGTGAACGCAACCGCTCCACCGTGGCCTGGACCCCGCACAACGCCGACTGCACCAGCAACAACATCCCTCCGGGCGCCAGCAACGGCGGAGCCGCACAACACAGCCGATCAAGCACCCCACGGCCGTCAAAACCACCGTCCCAGACATGGGTAGAGGCCCCCGCCTGAGCAAGCCCGTCCGAGCACACATAAGGCGGATTGGCCACGATCACATCAAAGACCTCACCAGTTACCGCCTCGAACAGATCACTACGCACCACTCGCACCGGCAACCCGCGCAGCCACGCATTGACCCGCGCGGCAAAAACGGCACGAGCGCAACTGTCCACCGCGATCACCCGAGCAGCACCACCACGCGCAGCGGCCAGTGCGAGTACACCGGTACCGGTACCGACATCGAGCACCCTCAATCCCACACGCGCAGAACGCAGCGCCTCCGCCAGCAACCGCGTATCCCCCTGAGGCCGATAGACACCCGGCGGCCTGAACAACAACACAGAGTGCTCATACCGCACCTAGACGGATAAGACACCCGTGTGACCTGCTGATCGTGCGGGGTGAGCCTCCGGTCAGGGGAGCATCTGCCGGTGGGGTGTCGTGAAGGAGATGACGAGGTAGTCGTCGAGGGGCTGGTAGCCGATTCGCTGGTGAATGACGTTGGTGGCGGGGTTGGCCAGGTCGGTGAAGACGACGACTTCCTGTGCCCCGGCGTCGACGGCGATCCGGCTGACCGCCGCGGTGACGGCGGCGCCGTATCCGTGGCGCCGGTGTTCGGGCGGGGTGTAGACGGGGGCGATACGCACCATTCCGGCGACCATGCGGCTCTGTCCGGCGAGGGAGACCGGTATGCCGTCTCTCTCCCACAGCGTGACGCCGCCGTAGCTGATCCGGTCATCGATCGCGGCGCCGTGGTCACCGGGACGTTCGCGTATCTCCTTCTCGGCGGCCTCGTACCAGGAGAGGAGAAGGTCACGGTCAGTGTGCCGGGCCGGCCTGGCACGGCCGGGCGTGGCGGGCTGTCGTACCCGGACGAGCCGGAAGAGCCGCCGGCGCTCCCAGATGGTGAACTCGGCGCCGGCCATCATGCGCCAGCGGGCGGCGAAGGCCCCGGCGATCTCGCGGCGTGCGGTCACTCCGGGTGGGCGCAGGCGGCGGGTCATCAGTGCCGTGGCAAGCTCCTCGACGGCCTGCTCGGGCATGGTGCTGAGCAGCATGGGGAAGGGCGGCGTGTGCACGAACGCGCCGGCGGTGCAGCCTGAGACGCTCCAGGAGCCCAGGATCGCTGGAGCGTTCCCGTACGCGGTCAGCCCTCGTGCCTGGAGCGATTGCAGGACGGTCACGAGCACGGTGTTCTCGACCGGCCGCGACCTCAGGAAGCCACCGGCGGCCGCGTCGAATGCGGTGATATCCCCCGTAATGACCCAGCTCATGGCTCATAGTGCCCACGATCATCGACATTCCGCACGAGAGTTGGCAAATATGATCAACTTCCGTGCTGCTCGCCCTGCCGATCGCCTTCGTGGTGGCGCTCTTACTCCGATCATGTTCCGCCTCGACCTCCGACGCCTTTCACCTGCAAAGGCGAAGGCTCTCTGCGTAAGGGCATTAAGTCATACCCGGTGACGCGCCGCCGGGCCACAGCCCCTACCGTTCTGCAGGACATCGCGGCCTGCGGCAGGGAGCTTCCTCGTGAGCGACACCGTCTCCACCGTGAACCGGCCTGCCGGGCAGGGCAGGCCGGTCACGTGACCACCGAGGACGTCGCCGCCGTCCCGGCCCCGGCGGTCCGCCAGGAGCGGTTCCACGCGTTCACGGCCGCGGTCGTGCGCCGGCTGCCCTTCGGTCTTTCCGGTGTCGTCGCGCCCAGTCTCCTGGGCTTCGCGCTCATCAACGGGTTCACGTTCACCGTCGACCTCGGGTTGTTGACGGTGTTCCGCAGTGGCCTGGGCTGGCCGTTGGCGGTGGCCATCACCGCGGCCTACCTGCTGGCGTTCGGGCTGAGCTTCCTGTTGAACCGCCGGTTCAACTTCCGCTCCCACGCACCCGCCGGGCCGCAGGCCGCGGTCTACCTGGTGGCGATCGGCGTCAACTACGCCGTGTGCATTCTCGGTGTCGGCGGTGGGCTGGGCGCGCTGGGCCTGGAGTACCATCTGGCCCGGATCACCGCCGGCCTGTGTGAGGCGGTCTACATGTACTGCGTGCTGCGCTGGGTCGTGTTCCGCGACACCCCGCGCGAGCCGGAGGCGTCCGGCCGGTAGTACGCCTCGGTGAGCCACAGCAGCGGGCCGACGACGAACGGTCCGGTGACGAGCGTCCACAGCCACCAGGGCTCGGTCCACTGCACGCCGAGCAGATTGATCAGCGCCCAGACGACGAACTGCAGGCCGCCGGCGCGATGGTGGTGTCGGCGACACCTCACGGCAGGACCGACCGTGCGCCGGAGGCGCCGGCCGCCCGTATCACCTGGTCAGGGCGTCACATCGGGAGTCGTGGAGGTGCCGATCTCGTGGATGTTCAGCGGGCGGTACGCGTGGTACGGACTGCGCGCGTCCAGGGCATAGGACAGCACGAGGTGATCCGTGCCGTACCCACGACGTTGCTGGTACACCCAGTACCGCGTGTGCGCGGCGTCCGCCCACCGGTCGAAGACCGCGACCTGGCGGGTCCCGGCGTCACCGGTCGCGTTGATGACCAGGTCACCGGGCAGGAGCTCGTTCGGCGCGATCCGGCGGGTGTACTGGCCCGATGCGAGGTCCGGGGAGTTCGGGCCCGGCGTGGGGAGTCCGATGGCCATCGAGGCGTAGCCGGAGCCGTCGGTGCGATACCCCTTGTAGAAGCGGCTCTGGCTGTAGGCGATTCGCTGGTCGGTGTGCGGGTGCCACATCCGCACCCGGGCGAGGATCTCCTGCCGGGTCAGCCACTGGGCGGAGGGTTGCACGGGCGGAGCCGGGGTCGTGCGGAGCGAGAGCCCGATGACGAGGCCGGCCGCCCCGGCGGCGATGGCGCAGCCCAGAAGCGTTCCCACGAAGAGGGTCCGGCCCCGTCGCGGCCGGGGCGGGCGCATACCGCCGGGGAGCACCGGGGACTCATGGGGCCCCGGGCCGGTGGTGCGGGCCGTGCTCGCGGGCCCACCGGCGGATGTGTCGCCGTTCGGGTGGAGTGGGCCTGAGAGAGGGCCTGCCGTGCCGGAGGGGCCGGTCGGATCGGGAGTGTCGGCGAACTGCCGTGCCTGGCGTTCGTCTTCGGCCCGCTGCCACAGGGCGTTCAGATGACCGGGGTCACCCGCGCAGAGTTCGGCCATGCTCGCCACGGCCTCACGCGGAATCCAGGTCTCCCCGGAGAGCCAGCGGCCCCAGGAGGAGCGGCTGGCATGGGTCTTGGTCGCCAGGGCGCGCAGGTCGTAGCCGGAGCGGTCCTTCAGGAGACGGAGTTCTCCCAGGAGAGTTCGAACCGCCTGGGGAAGGTCGTCCGGCAGCGGACTCAGTTGTCGGCTTCGGCTCACTCTCTACCTTTCCGCTATTACATCTCCAATGTTGCTGGATCAGCCGTTTTGTGACGGTTGCCGTCGCGACGTTTCTAGTCCAGACAGGCCGCACCAGTAGCACGTTTTCACAGATCTCGACCGAAACGAATACTAGGAGTAGTCATAATGGTCGGACCGCGGCCGACGGGTACCCGAGCGCCTTGATGCTGGTCAGCAGGCCGATCCCATTGTCCCATCGACGTCCCATGTCGCCGGAGTATGCCCTGTTCGAACGGGTGAAGGGCGGAGTTTCCGTCCCGGGACCGGCGAATCCCCTGGTGATGAAGGACTCCTCTATCTACGTTATTCACCGTTCGGTCATTGCGGCATACCGACAACCTGACGGAATGCCGCATCCCCGAGATCAGATGGAGAAGTCTCATGCGCACGCACCTCGCTGTTCGTATCGGCGCAGGCGCCCTGGCACTGTCCGGTGCCGCGGCAGCCGTCTACGGATTCACCGCGACCCCCGCTTCCCCCTCTTCCCAGACCCCCACGGCCGGCATCGCCGTACAGGCGGCCGCACAGCAGCAGGTACTCCCGCAGAAGGCCGTCGGACAGAAGGCCGTCGCCCCGCTCGCGACCATCACCAGGGCCCAGGTGCTGGCCAACGCCAAGACCTGGCACCCGCACACCGCCCAGCGCGTGCCGTACAGCCAGGCGAAGACGTACAACGGTTACCGCACCGACTGCTCGGGCTACGCCTCGATGGCCCTCGCGCTGGGCAAACCCGGGCTGAACACCGTCGGCCTGGCCGGGACCGCGACCAGCACGCGCATCGCGATGTCGGCGCTGCAGCCCGGCGACCTCGTCATCGACGCCACCGGCAACAGCAACACCCGCCACGTCGTCATCTTCGAGAAGTGGGCGAACACCGCTCACACCTCGTACTGGGAGTACGAGCAGCGCGGGTCGTACGGCACCGACCACCGCACGAACACCTACGGCCTGGCCAGCGGTAGTGAATACCACGCCTACCGGCCGAAGAAGCTCGTCTGACCCTGCGGTTCGTCAGCGAAGAGGGCGGGGATCACCCTCGCCCTCTTCCCTGTGTGCCTGCCGGCGAAGTCTCCCGGAGGGCCTTGCCGTCGTGACCATCCGCCGCAAGGCCGTTCCTCGCCCGGCTGATACGGGCGGTCCGCGAGTTCGGCCACCACTGCGGGCACGCCTTCCTGCACGCCGAGGGCCCGCGGGCTCCGTGTCGCCTCAGGCGGCGGTCACCGCCGCTTCCGCCCTATCGTTTCGCTGCCGGCCCAGAAGGATGAAGCCGAGCGCGTACAGCGCGGCTCCACCGACTTCGAAGACCTGGATGAGCGGAAACCGCGGCCCCGAGCTGAAGATGAACAGGCCGCCGAGGGTATAGAGGACGGCACCCACGCTGAGCAGCAGGGCCACCCACGTCATCCCGTGTCGGC
>DASQPY010000071.1:0-19863 GCA_035643735.1 Actinoallomurus sp.
CCTGCGCGGGTTCTTCTGGCCGCGCACCAAGTACGACTCCGACGACGAGGCGCGGGAGTACGCCAAGCGTCTTCGCGACGCGCTCGTCTGATGCTCGCCGCGACCACGGAGCCGGCCGCGCCGGCCGGGACCACCCGGCGCGACCTGATCACGGTGGGTGTTCTCACGGTCGCCGTCGCGGCCCTCTACTCCGTGTACTCCCTCGTGCGGTTCTGGGCGTTCCGCACCACCACGTACGATCTCGTGAGCTTCGACCAGGCCGTGCGGTCCTACAGCCACCTCCACCTGCCGGTCGCGATCGTCAAGGGCGTGCACAACGGCTTCGGGCCGCACTTCAACGTGCTCGGCGACCACTTCTCGCCGATCCTGGCGCTGCTGGCGCCGCTGTACTGGATCCACGACGGGCCGCAGACGCTGCTCATCGCCCAGTCCGTGCTGCTCGCCCTCACGATCGTCCCGCTGTGGGCGTACACGCGACGGCGGCTCGGGGTGGGGCCGGCCTACTGCGTCGCCGGGGTGTACGCCCTGGCGTGGCCGGTGGCCGAGACGCTGGCGTTCGACTTTCACGAGATGGCGTTCGCGCCGGTGCTCTCGATGCTCATGCTCGAACGCCACGAGGCCGGCCGCAGATGGCAGTGCGCCGCCGCGGCCGGAGCCCTGCTGCTGGTCAAGGAGGACATGGGGCTGCTCGTGGCGGGCTTCGGGCTGTATCTGCTGACCCGGCCGGGGGAGCGACGGCGGGCGGCCATCTTCGTCGGGGCCGGGCTGCTCTGGACCGTCCTGGCCTCCCGGGTGTTCATCCCCGCGTTCGGCGGCGACGCCGACTACTACTGGGCCTACGACGGGCTGGGCCGCGACCTGCCGGACGCCGCCGTGAACGCCCTCACCCACCCGTGGCGGGCAGTGAAGCTGGCGGTCACCCCGCAGGTGAAGGCGACGACGATGTTGTGGCTGGTGGCGCCCCTGCTGCTGTTGCCGCTGGCCTCTCCGATCACGCTGGCGGTGCTGCCGCTCCTGGCCGAGCGGATGCTGTCGAGCCGGTTCGGGCACTGGTGGGAGCCGAGGTTCCACTACAACGTCGCGCTGGTCGCCCTGCTCGTCGCGGCCGGCGTCGACGGCGCGTCCCGCCTCGCGCGGCTCCTTCCCGAGCGGACGCGGGCCGATCGGGTCTGGCCGGTCGCGGCCCTCGCGGTCACTCTGGCGATCGTCCCGCACTTCGCCCTGAAGAGGTTCTTCGAGCCGGGCTTCTACCGCCGCGACGCGCGGGCGCGGTCGGCGGCGGCGGTCCTGCCCGCCGTCCCCAACGGCGTTCTGGTCGAGGCGCCCAACACGCTGGGGCCGATGCTGGCCGCCCGAGCCCGCGTGCTGCTCCTGGACGACCGGCCGCGCTGGGCTCCGTGGGTGGTCGCCGACACCACGAACGCGATCTTCCCGTTCGCCTCGGTGAACGACCAGCGCGCGCGGGTGAGCCTGCTGCTGCGCTCGGGCTACTCGATCGTCCGGAGCGAGGGCGGCTACGTGGTGCTCAACCGCCCCGGCTCCGTCCCCGACCTGCGCGCCGTTCGCTAGCTCACTCGGTACGCAGGAGCAGGGGCGAGATCCTACGGCGTAGCCGGCGCCGGGACAGGGCAGCGCTGAGGACCGCCGCGAGGACGCCCAGGGCGGCCATGAGCAGGGCGCGGGCCATCGGCCACAGGGACCAGAGCTCCATACGCAGCCTCATGCCCGGCACGAGCAGACCCACCAGAGCCGCGATCACGCAGACCGGGATGGCCGCGATCAGCGCCTGCCGGACCAGGACGCGGCGCAGCGCCGTGTCCGGCGTACCGGTGGCCCGCAGCGTGGCCAGCACCGGGCCGCGCTCCAGGAAGTGCTCCGCGTGGTGCACGAAGAGCGCGGACGCCGCCACGGCCATGCCCACCAGGAGCGCCAGGTCGATGAGGATGAAGCTGGACAGCCAGAACGGCTCGGTCCCGCGCCGATCCCGCAGAATGACGGCCTCGAACCAGCCGGTCACACTGCCGATGGCCACGGTCAGGCCGACGACGGAGAGCGTGCGGCCCCAGGGACGCGCGTCGGCCTCCAGCGCGCGGGCGGCGAGCAGCGTCTCGGCCGAGCGCGCACGGCGTCCGGCCACCCGGGCGGAGAGCCAGACCAGCGAGCTGGGGGAGAACAGGAGACCGGCCACCAGGAGGACCAGACCGGCCAGGGGCGCGGTGCCCCGGCCCAGGAGCGGCAGGACCGGCCATGAGGTCATCAGGAGGAGACCGACCACGAGCAGCGCGATCGTGTACCGGCGGGGAGGACGGCGGTTGGCGCGGACGGTGACGCTGAGCGGTGTCGCGACGACGTGCCGCCCGGCGAGCAGGCCGGAGGCGACCGCGGCCGCGATCACGATCGCCATCGCGGCGGCGCAGAGCAGCGGTGGGACGCCGACGTCCGCGGGCGACCGTGGGTCCAGCAGCACCCGGCGGGCCGCCCGCTGGAGCAGGAGGTACGTCGCGGCGCCGGTGACGGTGCCGATCAGGGCGGCGCGGGCCGTCTCGGCCGCGCCGAGCAGCCGGACCTGGGAGGGCGTCGCCCCGGCCAGGCGGAGCGCGGAGAGCCGCCGCTCACGGTCGGCGGACGCCAGCCGGCTCGACTGGTAGAGGAAGGCCGCGACCGGCAGGACCAGCAGGACGAGGGCGAAGGCGGCGCCGCCCCGCGTACCGGGCTGCGAGGCGGGCCCCAGCCGTTCGTCCAGGTGGCCGCGCAGCGCGAGTACGTTGGCGGCGCCGAACAGGAACCAGGTGGCGAGCATGGTGCCGGCCGCCATGAGACGCGTCCGGGTGCGTTCGGCGGGGGTGCCGCCGCGGGCGAGCATGCCCGTCACGCTCATCAGCGACCTCATGCCGGCACGCCCATCGTGACGCCGTCGCGCAGCACGATCTCGCGGTCGGCGTAGGCGGCGACCTGGTTGTCGTGCGTGACGATCACGACCGTCGCGTTGCCCCGGCGGGCGGCGGCGAGCAGCAGCGACAGCACGCGCTCGCCGGAGACCGAGTCGAGCGCTCCGGTCGGCTCATCGGCGAAGATGACCTTCGGACCGGTGACGAGCGCGCGGGCCACCGCCACCCGCTGGAGCTGCCCACCGGACAGCTCCGGTGGGCGGGCGTCGGCGACCTCCGTCGCGCCGGCCTCCTCCAGCCAGGCGCGGGCCACCGTCATGGCCTCCTCACGGCCGTGCCGCTCGAACAGCAGCGGCAGGGCGACGTTCTCGGCCGCGGTCAGCTCAGGGACGAGCCGCCCGAACTGGAAGACGATCCCGAAGTGCTCACGGCGAAGTTTCGTACGGGCGGCCTCGTCGAGGGTGTCGATGCGCTGCCCGGCGTAGTGCACCTCGCCCGTCTCCGGGCGCATGATCCCGCTGAGACAGTGCAGGAGAGTGGACTTGCCCGCTCCGCTCGGCCCGGTGATCGCGACGACCTCGCCGGGCTCGATCGTGGCCGACAGCCCCCGGAGCGCGTGCGCTCGGCCGAAGGCCTTCTCGATCTGCCGGGCTTCCAGCGTGCTCATGATCGGATCTCCTTGGTGAGTTCGTCGATGCGCTGCCGTGCGGTCTCGATCCAGCGCAGGTCGGCGTCGAGGTGGTGCAGTGCGTAGTCGGCGGCGAGCACCTCACCGGCCGAGGCCCCGGCCGCGCCCCTGCGCGCGGTCAGCTCGCGCATCCGGTCCAGGTGCGCGGCCCGCTGCCGCAGCAGGTACTCCTCGGCCGAACCTTCGGTGACCAGGGCCAGTACGACGCGTGCGAACAGCGGACTGGAGACGTACGGCGCCGGGCGCTCGGTCTCGGTCAGCCAGCGGCGTACGTCGGCGGTGCCCTCGCCGGTGATCTCATAGACGGTGCGCTCGGGGCCGGACTCCTGGGCGGTACCGGTCACGGCCACCTTGCCGTCGCGCTGGAGCCGCTGCAGCGTGGCATAGACCTGCCCGTAGGCGAGCGGCTTGGCCCCCGGGAGCCGTTCGTCGTGCTCCCGTTTGAGTTCGTAGCCGTGCTTGGGCCGCTCGGTGAGCAGGCCCAGCAGGATGTGCCCGGTAGACATGCGGCGGACTATACACTCAATGTATTCATGGAGTGAATAGATGGGCCAGGAAGCGCCACGAAGCCCGGGGTGGCCAGGAGCGGATCCCGGTAACGGCCAGCAGTTGTCAGGGATTCCCTGACGTCCTAAGGTGTCAGGGATTCCCTGACGCCTTAGGAGTGCGCTGTGACACTGCCCGACACCCTGGCCGAGCTCGCTCGGTGTTCCTTCTGCAACAAGCCGGACACCGAGGTCGACAAGCTGGTCGCCGGCGCCGGAGTGCACATCTGCAACGAGTGTGTGGCTCTCGCCGCGTCGATCATCGACGGGAGCCCCGGTGGCCCGGCGCGACCGCGCGTGCCCGTCTGGGAGTCGTTGACGGATGAGGAGATGCTGAGCCACATTCCGCGCGTCGCCGCGCACATCGACCAGGCCGAGGCCGACCTGCGCTCATGGGTGCAGGCGCTGCGCCGGCGCGGCGTCACCTGGATCAAGATCGGCGAAGCTCTCGGGGTCACACGCCAGTCCGCATGGGAGCGGTTCTCCGGCGAGGAGTGACACAACCCGGGTCAGTACACCTCGGGCGCGAGCGCGGTGATGTGGGCGGGCACGGCGATGTCGCCGGGCAGTGCGGGATCGGGCTCGGGTGGTCGGCGGACCGTCTCCATCGGCACGACCCCGGCCCACAGTCCGAGTGCGGCGTCCGGGCCGTCGCCGTCGCTGGGCGGCCCTTCGGCGATCTTCACCGACGCCTCGTCCAGCGACAGCGCGAAGATCGAGGTGGCCGCCAGCTCCTTGCGGCTCGGCCGCCTCGCGTAGTCCCACTGGCCCGGCGCGGCATGCTCGCTCAGCACTCGGAGCCCGGCGAGCTTGTCGTCGCCGTCGAGGGCGCGCGGCAGCCCGTACACCATGGCGCTCCGGTAGTTCACGCCGTGCTCGAACACCGAGCGCGCCAGCACCAGCCCGTCGACGTGTGTCACCGTGACGCAGACCGTCTGCCCGCCCGCCAGGCTGCGGCTCGCCACCGAACCGTGGAAGTACAGGAAGTCATCGTCGAAGCCGTACACGGTCGGCACGACCATCGGCGCCCCGTCGACCACGACGCCGAGATGGCAGACGAACCCGGCGCCCAGCACCGCGAACAGGGCGGCGCGCTCGGAGCGGCCCTGTTCGCGCAGTCGCCGGTGCCGGGTTCTCTCGGTACGCGACAGTCCCATCAGAGCCGGGTCCACGCCTCCGTCAGCACCGACCGCAGCACGCGCTCGATCTCGTCGAAGTGCTCCTGGCCACAGATCAGCGGGGGTGCGAGCTGGATGACCGGGTCGCCGCGGTCGTCGGCCCGGCACACCAGGCCGGCCTCGAACAGCGCCGGGGACAGGAAGCCGCGCAGCAGCCGTTCGGACTCCTCGTCGCTGAAGGTCGTCTTGGTCGCCTTGTCCTTGACCAGCTCGATCCCGTAGAAGTAGCCGTCCCCGCGTACGTCGCCGACGATCGGCAGGTCGTTCAGCCGCTCCAGGGTGGAACGGAAGCCGGCCTCGCCCGCGCGGACGTTGTCCAGCAGCTTCTCCTTCTCGAACACGTCCAGATTGGCCAGGGCGACCGCGGTCGACACCGGGTGGCCGGCGAAGGTGATGCCGTGCAGGAACGTCGCGGAGCCCTCGTTGAACGGCTCCATCAGGCCATCGCGCACCAGCATGCCGCCCAGCGGCGAGTAACCCGAGGTCAGACCCTTGGCGAAGGTGATGATGTCGGGCTTGTAGCCGTAGCGGTCGGCGCCGAAGTAGTGGCCGAGCCGGCCGAACGCGCAGATGACCTCATCGGAGACCAGCAGGACGCCGTGCCGGTCGCAGATCTCGCGTACCCGCTGGAAGTAGCCGGGCGGCGGCGGGAAGCAGCCGCCGGAGTTCTGCACCGGCTCCAGGTAGACCGCGGCCACCGACGCCGGGCCCTCGCGCAGGATGGCCCGTTCGATCTCGTCGGCGGCCCACTGCCCGAAGCGCTCCAGAGAGTCGCCGTGCTCGGGCGCGCGGTAGAAGTTGGTGTTCGGCACCCGGACCGACCCGGGGACCAGCGGCTCGAACGGCGGCTTGATGTCGGCCAGGCCGGTGATCGACAGCACGCCCATCGAGGTGCCGTGGTAGGCGATGTCGCGGCTGATCACCTTGTAGCGGCCGGGTTCGCCGGTCACCTTGAAGTAGTTGCGGGCCAGCTTGAAGGCCGACTCGACCGCCTCGGAGCCGCTGGTGGTGAAGAACACCCGGTTGAGGTCGCCCGGCGCGAGGTTCGCCAGCCGCTCGGCCAGCTCGATGGCGTTCGGGTGGGCGTAGGACCACAGCGGGAAGTAGGCGAGCTCGCCGGCCTGACGGGACGCGGCCTCGGCGAGCTCACGCCGGCCGTGGCCGATCTGGGAGACGAACAGACCGGACAGCCCGTCCAGGTAGCGGCGGCCCTTGTCGTCGAAGACGTAGGGTCCCTCGCCGCGCACAATGACCGGCACGTCGCCGTCCTTGTAGGCCGACATACGTGTGAAGTGCATCCACAGGTGCCGTTTGGCCGCGTCCTGCATGTTCATGGCTCACCCTCCTGACGCTCGGGGGCTCACCGGGTCCCCCAGGAATAGATCTGCTTGCGGAGCTTGAGATAGACGAAGCTCTCGGTGCTGGTCACGGTGGGCAGGGCACGGATACGGCCGAGGAGCTCGAGCAGATGGTCATCGCTCTCGCACACGAGCTCGGCCAGCAGGTCGAAGGACCCCGCCGTGATCACCACATAGTCGATCTCGTCCATCCCGGCGAGTTGGTCCGCGACCTTGTCCAGATCGCCCTCACACTTGATGCCGATCATCGCCTGCCGTAGGAAGCCCAGGGACAGGGGATCGGTCACCGCGACGATCTGCATCACGCCGGACTCGAGCAGCCGCTGGACGCGCTGGCGCACCGCGGCCTCGGACAGGCCGACGGCCTTGCCGAGCGCGGCGTACGAACGGCGTCCGTCCGCCTGCAGCAGCTCGATGATCTTCTTTGATGTCTCGTCGAGGGTCACACCTGAGCGCCTCCCGTTCGGCTGCTGTCGTACGGGGGGCGGGTGTTCGTCGGCCATCGAGTCCCCTCCTCGATGCGACATCGTGTCACCTATGCGTGGATTGTCAAGGATTCCGTCGTGAAATCGGATTGTGACAACGGAATCCCTTGTTTTAGGCGATTTCGTCTGCCATGGTCGGGGCCATCCGAAATCTGGTCGGAGGTCGAGCGTGGCCCTGCGAAACTTCGTCAACGGTGAGCACATCGACGCCAAGGACGGGCGTACGTCCGACGTGGTCGATCCGAGCACCGGGGAGCCGTACGAACAGGCCCCGTTGTCGGGCCCGGCGGACGTCGACGCCGCGATGACCGCGGCCGCCGCCGCGTTCGAGGGCTGGCGCGACGCCACCCCTCAGGAGCGGAGCCTGGCCCTGCTGCGCGTCGCCGACGCCGTCGAGGCGAAGGCGGAGGAGCTGGTGCGGGCGGAGTGCCGCAACACCGGCAAGCCGCTGCAGCTCACCCGGGACGAGGAGATCGGCCCGATGGTCGATGAGTTCCGGTTCTTCGCCGGCTGCGCCCGCCTGCTGGAGGGACGATCGGCGGGGGAGTACATGGCCGACCACACCTCCATGATCCGCCGCGAGCCCATCGGGGTGTGCGCGCAGGTCACGCCCTGGAACTACCCCATGGTCATGGCCACCTGGAAGATCGCGCCGGCGCTGGCCGCGGGCAACACGGTGGTGCTCAAGCCATCAGATACAACTCCCGTCACGACGCTCCTCCTGGCCGAGATCGCCGCGGAGTTCCTGCCGCCGGGCGTGCTCAACGTCGTCTGCGGCGACCGCGACACCGGCCGTGAGCTGGTGGGCCACGCGATCCCGCAGATGGTCTCGGTGACCGGCTCCGTACGCGCGGGCAAGGAGGTCGCCAAGCAGGCGGCCGAGACCCTCAAGAAGGTCCACCTCGAGCTGGGCGGCAAGGCCCCCGTGATCGTCTTCGACGACGCGGACGTCGAGAAGGCCGCCGAGGGCATCGCCGCGGCGGGCTACTTCAACGCCGGCCAGGACTGCACCGCGGCCACCCGCGTGATCGCCGGTCCCGGCGTGCACGACGACTTCGTGGCCGCCCTCACCGAGCGGGCCCGCGCCACCAAGGTCGGCCCGCCCTCGCAGGAGGACGCCTTCTACGGGCCGCTCAACAACGCGAACCAGCTCGCCCGCGTGAGCGGCTTCCTCGACCGCGTACCCGGGCACGCCGAGGTCAGGGCGGGCGGCGAGCGCGTCGGCGACCGCGGCTACTTCTACGCGCCGACCGTCGTCAGCGGTCTCGCCCAGGACGACGAGATGGTGCAGACCGAGATCTTCGGCCCGGTCATCACGGTGCAGCGTTTCAGCGACGAGGATGAGGCGCTCCGCTGGGCCAACGGGGTGGAGTACGGACTGGCGGCGAGCGTCTGGACGAAGGACCACGGACGCGCGATGCGGATGGCCAAGAGGCTCGACTTCGGCGCCGTGTGGATCAACACCCACATTCCGTTCGTGTCCGAGATGCCGCACGGCGGCTTCAAGCACTCGGGGTACGGCAAGGACCTGTCGATGTACGGGTTCGAGGACTACACGCGTATCAAGCACGTGATGAGCCACATCGGAGCCTGATGTGACCGAGCGGAGCGAGGGAACCATCAAGCACAGCACCGTGGTCACGTCGCCGACGAAGGAGGCCTCGTGACCGAGACACAACAGGCGGACACCGCCATGAGCACCGAGCTCGCCGCGATCGAGCTCAAGGGGATCGTCAAGACGTTCCACTCCCACGGCGACGCCGTGGCGGCGGTCAAGGGCGTCGACGTGGCCATCGGCGAGGGGGAGTTCTTCTCGCTGCTCGGCCCGTCCGGGTGCGGCAAGACCACGACGATGCGCATGATCGCCGGGTTCGACGAGCCGACGGAGGGCCAGGTCTTCCTGCACGGCCGGAACGTCGTGGGTGTGCCGCCGAACAAGCGCGACATCAACATGGTGTTCCAGTCCTACGCGCTGTTCCCGCACATGAGCGTGTTCGAGAACGTCGCGTTCGGCCTTCGCCGCAAGGGCGTGGCCAAGGACGAGGTCGCCCGCCGCGCCGGCGAGATGCTGGAGATCGTCGACCTCAAGGGCCGGGAGAAACGCCGGCCGCGCGAGCTGTCCGGCGGTCAGCAGCAGCGCGTCGCGCTGGCCCGTGCCCTGGTCAACCGGCCGCGCGCGCTCCTGCTGGACGAGCCGCTCGGTGCGCTGGACCTCAAGCTCCGTCAGGCCATGCAGGTCGAGCTCAAGCGCATCCAGCGCGAGGTCGGCATCACGTTCGTGTACGTGACGCACGACCAGAACGAGGCGCTGACGATGTCGGACCGCATCGCGGTGATGAACGACGGGTTGATCGAGCAGCTCGGCTCACCCCGTGACATCTACGAGCGGCCCGCGAGCAAGTTCGTGGCCGGTTTCATCGGTACCTCCAACGTGCTGTCCGGGACGGTCGCGAGCACCGGCGGAGGCCGGTCCGTCATCGAGCCGGGTCCCGGGGAGCGCATCGTGGTGGCCCAGGAGGCCCCTGCCGGAGCGACCATCGAGCTGACCGTACGGCCGGAGAAGATCGACGTCCGCTCCGAGCCCCCGGAGGGCGACGGCTGCGCGCTGCGCGGCACCGTCAACGAGGTCGTCTATCTCGGCATGTTCACCAACTACAACGTGACGACCTCGACCGGTGCCGAGGTCGTCGTCTTCGTACAGAACGTCTCCTCAGCGGACGACGTCGCCACCCGGGGGGACAGCGTCTGGCTGTCGTGGGATCCACGCCACTCCTACGTGATCGGAGCCTGACACATATGAACACGAACCCCGCGTTCCTTCGCGGCATGACGAGCAGCCGCCGCGACGCCCTGCGGCTCTTCGGCCTCGCCGGCGCCGGCCTCGGCCTGGCCGCCTGCGGCGTCAAGGGACAGAAGGCCGCCGCGCCGAAACAGAATGACGTGCAGAAGTACTGGGCCGGCAAGACCAAGCACGGCCACCTGAACTTCGCCAACTGGACCCTGTACATGGACAAGTCCCGGACCCCGCTGAAGGAGTTCACGAAGGCGACGGGGATCACGGTGACCTACCGCGAGGTCATCTCCGATGACCCACAGTGGTTCGGCAAGATCGCGCCGCAGCTCCAAGCCGGGCAGTCGATCGGCTACGACCTCATGGTCGTCACGAACGGCGTGGAGTTCACCAAGCTCGTCGAGCTGGGCTACCTGGTGCCCCTGGACCACTCGAAGATGCCGAACTTCGCCAAGAACGCCGAAGCGTCGTACAAGAAGGAGTCCTTCGACCCGGGCAACGTCTACAGCGTCCCGTACGCGACCGGGCTCACCGGCATCGCCTACGACCCCAGCAAGACGGGCCGTGAGATCACGAGCATCCAGGACCTGTGGGATCCGAAGTTCAAGGGCAAGGTCGGCATGATGTCCGACGCCCAGGAGATCGGGAACTTCGGGATGTTCGCCGTGGGGGTCGACCCGGAGAAGTCGACACCGGACGACTGGAAGAAGGCCGGCACCAAGCTGCAGGAGCAGAAGGACGAGGGCATCGTCCGCAAGTACTACGAGAACGACTACATCGACGCGCTGTCCCGCGGGGACGTCTGGCTCACGATGGCCTGGTCCGGCGACATCTTCCAGCAGAACCTCAACGAGGGGTCGAACCTGAAGTTCGTCGTCCCGCGGGAGGGCGCGACGATCTGGACCGACAACATGATGATCCCCAAGACCGCGGACAACCCGGTCGACGCGCTCATGATGATGGACTTCTTCTACCGCCCGGAGATCGCCGCCAACCTGGCGGAGTACATCAACTACGTGACACCGGTGCCGGGGGCCAAGCAGGTCATCGCCGCCGACGCCGCCAAGGCGAGCGGCTCCGACAAGAAGTCGCTGGAGGCGATGGCGAGCAGCCCTCTGGTGTTCCCCTCCGACGCCGACTACGCGAAGCTTCGGCACTACCGGTCGCTGACGCCCGCGGAGGAGAAGGAGTACAACGCCGTCTTCCAGCACATCACGGCGGGTTGATCGATGCGCCGACGCCTCGCGCCGTACGCGTTGATCCTCCCCGGCGGACTGTGGCTCGCCATCTTCTTCGTCGTGCCGATGGTCGTGATGCTGTCGTTCTCGCTCATGCAGGGCGACGTGGTCAACGGCTTCAAGCTGACCTGGCACTGGCAGAACTACACCGAGGGCCTGTCCACCTACGACGACCAGCTCTTCCGCTCACTGATCTACGGGGTGCTGGCCACGCTGGCGTGCATCGTGCTGGCCTACCCGGTGGCGTACTGGATCGCCTTCCGTGGCGGCGCGCGCAAGACGACGTACCTGTTCCTGATCCTGCTGCCGTTCTTCGTGTCGTTCGTGCTGCGGACCTTCTCCTGGAAGTTCCTGCTGGCCGACGACGGCATCGTGCTGTCGCCGCTGAAGGACATCGGCCTGTTGCCGCAGGACTTCCACGTGATCGCCACCGGCTTCGCGGTCGTGGCCGGCCTCACCTACAACTACCTGCCGTTCATGGTGCTGCCGATCTACGTGGCGCTGGAACGGGTGGACCCGAAGATGATCGAGGCGGCGCAGGACCTGTACGCCTCGCCGGCGCAGGCGTTCATGCGGGTGGTCTTCCCGCTCTCGCTGCCGGGGGTCTTCGCCGGGGTGCTGATGACGTTCGTGCCGGTCAGCGCCGACTACGTGAACTCCACCGTGCTCGGCGGCACCAACAACACGATGATCGGCAACATCATCCAGAACCTCTACCTGGTCAACACCGACTACCCGCAGGCCGCGGCGCTGTCCTTCACGCTGATGGCGATCCTGCTCCTCGGGATCTTCCTGTACGCCAAGGCGCTCGGCACCGAGGACGTCCTGGAGGTGGCCACCCAATGACCACTACGGCAGTCGAACACAAGACGGCGGCGCCACCGAAACCGCGCGGGCGCTGGGCCGACCGGCTCCTCTACGGCTACACCTGGGCCATCATCATCTGGCTGTGCCTGCCCATCGCGGTCATGATCGCGTTCGGGTTCAACAACACCAAGGGCCGGCTCGATCTGACCTGGCAGGGCTTCACGTTCAAGTGGTACGCCCAGCTGTTCTCGGTGCCCGACCTGACCACGGCGTTGGTGAACTCCCTGACGATCGCGCTGATCGCCACTCTCGGCAGCGCCGTCCTCGGCACGCTGATCGGGCTGGCGCTCGGCCGGTACCGGTTCCGTGGGCAGGGCTCGCTGAACCTCGTGCAGTTCGCCGCGATCTCGGCGCCGGAGACCGTGATGGGCGCGTCCCTGCTGTCGTTCTTCGTGCAGCTGAACGTGGGACGCGGCTACTGGACGATCGTCGTCGCGCACATCATGTTCTCGCTGTCCTTCGTGGCCGTGACCGTACGGTCCCGGGTGCTCACACTGGACCCGGCCATCGACGAGGCGGCACGCGACCTCGGGGCCGGTGGATGGACGGCGTTCCGGCTCGTCACACTGCCGATGATCTTCCCCGCGGTGCTGGCCGGGTCGCTGCTGGCGTTCGCGCTGTCGATCGACGACTTCATCATCACGAGCTTCAACAGCGGGTCCACGCTGACGTTCCCGCTGTGGATCTGGGGTGCGCAGAAGAACGGCCTGCCGCCGCAGGTCAACGTGATGGGCACGTTGATCTTCGTGGCGGGCATCCTGCTCGCGGTCGGAAACGCGGTCATCGCGCGCCGGCGCCGGTGAGCCGATGGAGGCACTGAAGGCGCTCGCCGAGGCCGAGCCCAGACCGTTCTGGCTGGCCGACCCGGCGGCGCCCGAGCCCGCCGCGGCGCTGACCGCCCGCACCTCCTGCGACCTCGCGGTCGTCGGAGGCGGTTACACCGGGCTGTGGACGGCGCTGCGGGCCAAGGAACGCGACCCGTCGTGCGACGTCGTCCTCGTCGAGGCCGACGTGGCCGGTGGCGCCGCCTCGGGCCGTAACGGCGGGTTCTGCTCGGCCAGCCTCACGCACGGGATCGGCAACGGCCTGGCCCGCTGGCCCGGCGAGATGCTCACACTGGAGCGGCTCGGCCGGGAGAACCTCGACGGCATCGAGGCCACGCTCGGGAGATACGGCATCGACGCCGAGTTCGAGCGGACCGGCGAGCTGGACGTGGCCACCGAGGACTGGCAGCTCGCCGAGCTCACCGAGCTGGCCGAGCGTGCGCGCGACGCCGGGCGGAACCTGGAGTTGCTCGACACCGACGCCGTACGGGCCGAGGTGGACTCGCCGACCTACCGCGGCGCCCTGTGGGACCGGGACGGCGTCGCGCTGGTGCACCCGGCCAAGCTCGCGTGGGGCCTGCGGCGTGCGTGCCTGGAGGCCGGGGTCCGGACCTTCGAGCGCACGCCGGTACGCGGCATCGAGGAGGAGGGCGGCTCGCTGCGGCTGCGGACGCCGTACGGATCGGTCACCGCCACCAAGGTCGCGCTGGGCACCGGAGGGTTCCCCGCCCCGCTGCGGCGGCTGCGGCACTTCATCGCACCCGTCTACGACTACGCGCTGGTCACCGAGCCGCTGTCCGACGCGCAGCTGGTCTCGGTCGGCTGGCGGAGCCGTACGGGGGTGGGCGACGCCGGCAACCAGTTCCACTACTACCGGCTGACCGCCGACAACCGGATCCTGTGGGGCGGCTACGACGCGATCTACCACTACGGCGGCGCGGTCCGCGCCGAGCTCGAACGCCGTCCGGCCACGTACGCGATGCTCGCCGAGCACTTCTTCACGACCTTCCCGCAGCTGGCCGGACTGCGCTTCAGCCACGCGTGGGGCGGCGTCATCGACACGTGCAGCCGGTTCTGCGCCTTCTTCGGCACCGCGCACGGCGGGCGGCTGGCGTACGCGGCCGGCTACACCGGGCTCGGCGTGGGCGCCACGCGCTTCGGCGCCGACGTGATGCTCGACCTGCTCTCAGGCGAGGAGACCGAACGCACCCGGCTGGCGATGGTCGGGTCCAAGCCGGTGCCCTTCCCGCCGGAACCGCTGCGGTACGGCGCCGTACAGCTCACGCGCTGGTCGCTGGCACGGGCCGACCGCAGGGAGGGCCGCCGCAACCTGTGGCTGCGCGCGCTGGACGCCATCGGCGCCGGCTTCGACTCCTGAGCGGGGCTCAGTCATCGCCGTGACCGAAGGCCACGGCCGAGATGTCCAGGTAGATCGTCTCGGGCTCGGGGACGAACTCCACCTTCGACAGCGCCTGCTCCTGGCCGGCGGACTCCAGGACGATCGTGCCGTAGCCGAGCATGCGGCCCATGATCGTGCGGTCCACCGTGAGGTCGGTGACCTTGGACAGCGGCATCATGTCGACGCGGCGGGTGACGATCCCGTGCACGAGCATGACGCGGACCTTGGTGACCGCGAAGAACTCGTCCGACCACTCGACCACCTTGAAGGCGAGCCGGCTGGTGACCGCGAGGAAGCCGACCCAGATCACGGTGAGGATGGTCGACTGGTGGACCACCGAGGTGAGCACCCCGGCCAGGATGAGCGCGCCCAGGCTCTCGAGCACGTAGCGCAGGAGCATGGCGGGATGCCGTCGGATCAGCACCGAGTCCTCGTCCACCTCCTGTGGCAGGAGGTACTTCTGGAGGTGGTGCGGATCGACGTTCCGTACGGCGAGGAAACCCGGAAGCGGCACGTCGGCACTCTAACCCGCGATCAGCGCCGGAGTGATCGATTTCTGCGGCGCGCCGAGGCCGGAGCCGGTCTCAGTCGCCGGTGACGCCGTCGAGCATCTCGCGGAGGATGTCGATGTGACCGTTGTGCCGGGCGGTCTCCTCGATCAGGTGCAGGAAGATCCAGCGGAGGGTGACGCGCCCGTGGCGGCGTTCGACCGCCGACTCGGTGTCGAGGCTCAGCGACCGGACGATCTCGTTGTTGCGCGCGCACTGGCGCTCGTACGCGGCCAGGAGTTCGGCCAGCGGCGTGCCGTCCGCCTTGAAGTCCTTGTCCGGGTCCTCCGCGGACCACGGTTGGTCGCTCGCGCCGCCCAGCAGCACGTGATCGACCCAGTACCGCTCCACCCAGTAGAGATGGCTGACGAGCCCGGCGACGGTCATCAGGGGCGAGGAGGCGAGCAGCGGCCGGTGGGCGAGGTCCTCGGCCAGGCCCTCGGTCTTGGCGAAGACGGTGGCGCGATGCCAGTCGAGCCAGGCGATGAGCATCGCACGCTCGTCGGCGGCGTACGGCACCTCGATGCGTTCCATGACCCGCGATCCTGCCGTGGTGGGCGTGTACCCGCAAACAGTGAAGACCCCCGGGAGAAGCGTGGATCACGCGGTCTCCCGGGGGCCTTCAGGCGGGGATCTAGTAGACGCTGACTCCGTAGACGCTCAGCGGCTCGGTGACCGGCTGGAAGAAGGTCGTGCCGCCGGAGCTGCAGTTGCCGCTGCCGCCGGAGGTCAGACCCAGTGCCCTGGTGCCGGAGTACAGCGGGCCACCGCTGTCACCGCCCTCAGCGCAGACGGTCGTCTGGATCAGGCCGCTGACCGTGCCCTCGGCGTAGTGGACCGTGGCGTTGAGCGCGGTGACCGTGCCGGAGTGGATGCCGGTCGTGCTGCCGCGCCGGGTCACGGTCTGGCCGACCGTGGGAGTGCCCGAGCTGGTGATGTCCTGGCTGCCGACCGTGCCCGGAGGAACACTCCCGTTGGTGTACCGCACGATGGCGTAGTCGTTGCCCGGGAACGAGCTGCCTGCCGTGTTGCCGAGGACCGACGTGTGGCTCGAGTTGGAGTACCACGTCGAGGCGATGTTGCCGCAGTGCCCGGCGGTCAGGAAGTAGTACGTGCTGCCGCTACGGACGTTGAAGCCGAGTGAGCAGCGGTACTGACCGCCGTAGATGGCGTCGCCGCCGCTCAGCTTCGCGCTGAACGTGCCCGGCACGTGGTTGATCCGCACGGCGCTGCCGAGCGACTTGGCGGCGGAGGTGACCTGGGCGAGCTTGGCGCCCGTGACCGAGCTGTCGACCGACAGCACGACCTGGTCGGTGGCCGGGTCGACCGCCCACGCGGTGCCGGGCACCGCGGCGGTGCGATCGAGGCTGGTCGTCGCCTGCTGCAGCTGGGCTCCGCTTCGCGCGACGGTCCTGGGTACGGCGCCGGCGGCGCGTACGGCGTTGGCGTCGGACTTGGAGGTGACGGTGACGACGAGCTTGTTGGTGGAGTCCACGTACGAACCGGCGGAACGGGATCCCAGCTGGCCGGCCAGCTTCGTGGCGAGCTGTGACGGGTCCGGTTGCGAGGCGGAAGCCTGCGCGGATGCGGCGAACAGTGTGCCGCCGACCAGCCCGGCCGCCGCGACGATCAGTCCGGCGCGTCGGGGTGCAGAGAACCTCACTCGAGCCTCCCTCAGGGGGTGGCGGGTGCGCCCCGATGGCGCACCCGAGGGATGGCTTGGCACGGCGGGGCTCGCCTCGACGGACGGTCTGGGGGCGTCCGCTCTGGCGGGACCGAGAACCGAGTACCTTGCCTGCCCGAGAGGCTCACGCATCTAGTAAATTTTTGCAAGATTCCTTGTAAGTCCGGTTTTGGCCACGGGAAGCAGCTTCAGGTGCTTACCTGGGGGATTGAAAGATCGACCGGACCCTCGGTCCGCGCCAGAAGTCACGCCGTGTACATCGGTGACCCTCTGATCGCGGAGAGAACTCAAAGGGCAAAGGGAACCTGAGAGTTCGCTGTATTCAGCCGGAGCCGGACAGACGCCGTGTCCGAATGTGAGAGCCTTGGCTAACGATGGACCATCCTTATTACACAGCATTCATCCTGGTAGCAGGCCTGATCGCGGGTGTTCTGGCGCAGTGGCGCGGCTGGAGACCCTCACTCTGGACCTCCCTCGCGGTGGGCATCGGGATCCGGCTGATCCTCTTGATCCTCGCGGCGGCGGACTCCTGGCAGCCCGTCGATTTCCTGGAGGGCTTCAAACCCGCGGGGCTCGCCATCCTGCATCACCAGGATCCAGTGCTGGCGACACAGGGGTCGTGGCACTTCCTGCCGATGATCCCCTACTTCTACGCGCTCACGCTCGCGACCGGGCTGCCGTGGGAGGTCGCCGGACGGATCTGCACGTTCATCGCGGATGTCGTCCTGATCGGGCTGGTCGGCAAACTCGCCGGCCGCGAACACGGGCCGATGGCCCGTTTCCAGTACGCCACCAACCCGATCGCCCTGATGATCGCCGTCATCCACGCCCAGGTGGAGCCGGTCGCGCTGGTGTTCCTGGTCGGCGCCTACATCGTGGCGCGCTCGGCCCGTCCCATCGACGGCGGCGGCAGTGCCATCAGGAGCCGCGGGGCCATGTACGCCGCGTGGGCCGGGGCGCTGTTCGGGTTCGCGCTGTCGGCCAAGAGCTGGCCGATCATCCTGCTTCCGGTGCTGCTGGCCATGCTGCCCACCTGGCGACAGCGTCTCTACGGCCTGTGTGCCGCCGGTGCCGTGCCGGTCTTCTTCCTGGTGACGCTGCCGCTCGTGGTGGACACGTCCTGGACGAACATGCTGAACGTCGCCCGCTACCTCGGCGAGGTACGGCCCGTCGTCGGCGAGTGGGGCTGGACCGCCGTGATGACGGGCGGCGACGAGAAGCTCGTTCCGATCGCGGCGACGATCGGCCAGGTCATCCTGTACTCCACGATCGCCCTCGTCATGTGGCTGTGGTGGCGTTCTGACCGCATCGACCAGACCTCGGCGATCCTGCTCGCGTTCATGGTCGTGACCCCGCGGATGGGCGCGCAGTACCTGCTGTGGTTCGTACCCTTCCTGTGCGCACGCCCGACGCGCTGGAGCCGCCCGGCGATCACGCTGGGCGCCGTCTGGGCCGGTATCGGCTACATCTACCTCACCCAGTTCGGCGACAACGGCTGGTGGACCAACCACGAGTGGTGGGCGATCAGCTCGGTCGCCGTGATCCCGTTCCTGGTCCTGGCGATGCCCTGGGCCCGCCGGGTGCCGCGGCCGACGGGTGAGCTCAGGGTCTCCGAGACCGAGCTCGTCACCGCGGCGACATGATCTAGGGTGCCGCCATGGCATCTCGTGTCGAGCAAGTGGCGGTCTCCGGCGGCGCGTACGACCTGACGGTGTGGCTACCGGAACGCGGCAGCGGTCCCGGGGTCCTGCTCCTCCCGGAGATCTTCGGCGTCAGCGACTACATCGAAGCGGTGGCCGAGGACCTGACCGGGCTGGGGTACGTCGTCGCGGCGCCCGACCTGTTCTGGCGGCTGCACCCCGGCTGGCGGGCGGTGCACGACGAGGAGGGCGTCCGCAGCTCCCTCGACCTCGCCCAGCACTTCGACTTCGAACGCGGCGTCGCGGACAGCGCCGCGGGCCTGCGGCATCTCACGGACCTGCCCGAGGTCGGCGAAGAGGTCGGCATCGTCGGGTTCTGCCTGGGCGGCTCGATCGGCTACTTCCTCGCGGCGCAGAACGCCGCGGCGGCCGTCGTGTCCTTCTACGGCTCGGCCGTGCCGGGCCGGCTGGAGCTCCTGGACGCGATCGAGCGCCCGCTGCAGTTCCACTTCGGCGGCGACGACCCCTACATCCCGCGCACCGAGGTCGCGAAGGTCGAGGAGGCAGTGCGGACGCACGCGAACGCGGAGATCCACGTGGAGGAGCGGGCAGGCCACGCCTTCCACAACCGCATGGCGCCGATGTTCTACGTGCCGGAGCCGGCCGCGCGGGCCTGGCGGCGCACCGAGGACTTCCTCAGCCTCCACCTGCCCGTGTGAGAGCTTTCAGGAGACGCTCGGGGTCCAGGGCGTAGGCGGTGACGCCGTCGCGGCCGGTCATCGTCTCGGCGGCGAGCAGGGCGTTCACCACGGCCTCCTCGGTGGCCTCGATCGCGCCGTAGAAGAGCGGGTCGATGTACGCGTCGGCCAGCGCCTCGACCTGGATCACCCGCGGGGGTTCGGCGCCCAGGGCGTCGGTGGGCAGCCGGCCGCGGTTCGCGGTGGAGAAGGCGAGAAAGCCGTCGCCGCTGGAGTTCTCCCCGGCCCCGCCCGTACGCGCGATGCCCAGACCGGCGCGCTGGGCGAGCCGGCGGCACTGGTGGGGGAGCAGCGGCGCGTCGGTCGCCACGATCACGATCACCGAGCCTGCTCCCTCGAACGCCGGAGGCACCGGCCGGGGTACGTCCTCGATCCGCACCGGAACGCCGTCGACGGTGAGCCGCTCGCGCCTGCCGTGGTTGGCCTGCAGGAGCACCCCGACCGTCCAGCCGCCGTCCACGACGCGTGAGGCCGTGCCGATCCCGCCCTTGAAGCCGTGGCAGATCATGCCCGTGCCGCCACCCACATTGCCCTCGGGCACCGTGGCTCCCGATCCGGCCCGCGCGGCGGAGTCGTACGCCTCGCGCGCGTGTGCGACGGTCACGTGCTGCCCGTCGATGTCGTTGAGAATGCCGTCCCAGGTCTCGCCGACGACCGGCAGACCCCAGGCGCCCCGCCCGCTGCCCCGGCGGTCGAGGTCGACCAGCGCGTCGCGTACGACGCCGACGCTGTGGGTGTTGGTGAGCCCGATCGGGGTGGTGAGCATCCCGCCCTCGCGGATCCACGCGGTGCCGGTCAGCTCGCCGTTGCCGTTGAGCCAGTGGAAGCCCGCGTACAGCGGCTCCTCGCGGATCGAGCCCGGGTGCGGCAGCACCACCGTGACACCGGTACGCACCGGGCCCTCGCCGACTCGCAGCGGCCCGTCGCCCTTGACGATCGTCGAGTGCCCGACCCGCACGCCCGCCACATCGG
>DASQPY010000072.1:0-4505 GCA_035643735.1 Actinoallomurus sp.
GGTGCGCGGACACCGCCGGCACCGCCGCGCTCCACGGATGCCCCGACCCCGGGCACATCGAGGCAGAGGACGCCCTCAACACCGGCGGCGTCAAGACGAACGTGAACCACACCGGTTACGCCGGTCGCGCATTCATCGACGGACTCTGGGCGCAGGGCGCCTCGTCCTCCTACACCCTGCACCGTGAGACGGAGAAGCCCGCACTGGGGGCCATCACGCTGCGCTATGCCAACGCCAACAACGACGCCCGTACGATGACGCTGTCGGTCAACGGCCAGAAGGCGCGGCAGGTGACCTTCCCCAAGGTCTCCGACAGCTGGGACAGCTGGGGCACCGTGACGGTCGGCGACATCCCCATCAGCGGTCACGACCCCGTCGTCACCATTTCGTACGAGCCCGGCGACAACGGATCGATCAACCTTGACTCGCTGGAGTTCCACAGCGCGACCGGTTGATCCACCACAGGGCCGCCGGCACTCCATGCGAACGGACCTCCGCCCGCGGCGTGTGTCTCGTGTCACGATCGGAGGTAGTGCAGGACCGCCAGCACCCGGCGGTTGTCGCCCTGCGAGGGCGGGAGGTCGAGTTTGGCGAAGATGCCGGCCACGTGCTTTTCCACCGACCCGGTGGAGATGGACAGGCTTGCGGCGATGCCGGCGTTGGAGCGCCCCTCGGCCATCAGGGCGAGCACTTCACGCTCGCGGAGGGTAAGCATGTCCAGGCCGGGCCGGCCGGTGCGGAGGAGCTGGCCGACGACCTCGGGATCGAGCGCGGTGCCGCCTGCGGCGACTCGGGCCAGTGCGTCGGTGAACTCGGCCACCTCGGCGACCCGGTCCTTCAGCAGGTAGCCCATCTTCGCGGCACCGCCCTCGAGCAGCCGGGCGGCGTACCTGGGCTCGATGTACTGGGAGAAGACCAGCACGCCGGTCGCCGGATGGTCGCGACGGATGTCGATGGCCGCGCGCAGCCCTTCGTCGGTGTGGGTGGGCGGCATTCGGATATCCACCACCGCGACGTCGGGGCCGTGCTCGGCCACCGCGGTGAGCAGCGCCTCGCCGTCGGTCACGGCGGCGCATACCCGGTGGCCACGGTCGGCGAGCAGCCGGATGAGGCCCTCCCGCATCATCGCGGCGTCTTCGGCGATCACGACACGCATGTTCCGGATGCTTTCACGCGTGCGGCGGCAGCCGGATGCCGACGCGGGTCGGCCCGCCGGGTGGGCTGGCGATGTCCATGTGGCCGTCGACGGTACTGACTCGATGAGCGAGTCCGGACAGGCCGGTGCCGCGGGCCGGGTCGGCCCCGCCGACGCCGTCGTCGGCCACGGTGAGCAGCAGCCACCCGCCCGGTTCGGCCACGTGGATCGTGATCGTGTTGGCGTGGCTGTGCTTGACGGCGTTCGCGAGTAGCTCGGCCGCGCAGAAGTAGGCGATCGTCTCGATCGCGGGTGTGGGCCGGCTGGGGATCTCGGTGGTCACCTCGACCGGGATGGCGCTGCCGACGGCGAGGGTGGCCAGCGCATCGGGCAGACCGGTGTCGAGTATCGGCGGGTGGATGCCCCTGGCGAGGTCGCGCAGCTCGACGAGGGCGTCTTTGGCGCCCTGGTGGGCGGCCTCGACCAGCTCGCGGATCTGGGCGAGCTCGGGGCCGTCGTCACCGAGCTTCTCCTTGGCCAGGCCGAGGTTCATCGCGAGCGCGGCCAGCCGGGCCTGCGCGCCGTCGTGCAGGTCGCGTTCGAGCCGGCGCAGCAGCGCGGCGGAATCGTCCACCGCCTGGGCCCGGGTCTGCTCCAGGTCGCGAACCCGCTGCATGAGCCTGCCGGGGCCGAGCAGATTGCGGATCAGCCACCGGTCCGCCAGCACGACCGCCCTGGTCACCCAGGGCGCGACCAACAGCGACGCCGCGCCCGCGGCAAAGACGAGAAGCGTCCCAGGGTACGTGCTGATGTGGAACGGACTGCTCCGAAGCGGGGTCAGGAACGGGACCGGGCTCAGGTGGACATCGGGCGGGTGGTCGCGGAACAGCCCCCACCACAATGGGTAGCTCAGGTTGGCCAACCCGGTGACCCAGTACTCGACGGCGTACAGCCCCAGCACCGCGACCGGCACTCTCAGCAGCAGGTACGCCACGGCGCGCCAGCCGGCGCCGTCGCGGAGCCTCGCGTCCAGCCGGCCGAGGACGCCCCGGCCGGGACGGAACAACGGTGGCTTCGCGACGTGCTCGCCGAGCAGCCGAGCCGCCAGACGGCGATGGAACGAGCCGAGCCGCCGCGCGAGGCGGGTCGCCAGAATGAGCAGCACCAGCGCACCGGCGGCCAGACCGGCGAACGAGACGTTCTCCGGCTTGGCCGGGCCGGGCGCGAGGAATCCCATGATGGTGAGGAACGCGAGGACGCCGACCGGCACGGCGATGCCGGTCGGCGCCGCGACGACGAGGTACAACAGCTCGGCCCGAGCACGGCGAGTGAAGGGCGCCATCGCGAACGCGGTGAGCGTTCTCCTGACACTCGGCGGGTCCGCGGCCATCGCGCTCATCCGTCCATCTTCCGCTCAGGCGTCCCGGTGGACCAGCAGCCATGCCCCGGTCCCCAGCACGACGGCGGCGTACAGGCAGAGCATGGCGAGCCCGGACCACGGCGACAGGATGTGATGCTGCGCGTCGCCCTGCGGCTTGACCGCGCTGAGCGCGCTCCCCACGATCGTGATCGGAACATACCCGATCACCGGCCGGGCGATCGCGGCGATGAACTGCGCCACCACGAACACTCCGCCGACGAGTACGGCGATGGCGGCGGCGGTGTGTCGGACGATGGCGCCGATACCGAGACCGAGTAGCCCGATCAGGCACAGTCCCGCACCGGTCAGCACGACCGCTCGCAGCACCCCCGGCTGACCGAGTGAAGGCGGCGGCACCCTGGCCGGCAGGGCGGCCCCGCCCGCCAGGAAGGCGAGGAACGCCCCAGTCTCTCCGACCGCCAGCACCGAGGCCCCGTACACCGCCGTCTTCGCGGCCAGCAGCAGCCGCCGGTTCGGTACCGCGGCCAGTGTGGACCTGATCGCGCCGGAGGAGTACTCACCGGTCATGACGAGCACACCCAGGACGCCGATCGTGAGCAGCCCGGGGATCACCCCGGCGAGCGCGTTGTTCGTCAGGTCGCCGGACGCGTCCTTGGTGTTGGCTCCCACGACGACGGCCATGCCGACCGCGCCGGCGAAGGTGATCGCCAGGGTCCACCACGTCGAGCGCAGGCTCCACAGCTTGATCCACTCCATCCGCGCCACATGCCAGAACCGGTAGTGCCCGGCCGGTGCCCGTGACTCCCACGTGGCGGTGGTCATGACGTTCCTCCTCGTCTCGGCGCTCCGCGATCGCTGCCCCGGATCGCCGGGGCACCTCGATACTCGGCGCTGTCACGGGTCAGCTCGAAGAACGCATCCTCCAGCGAGGCCGACCGGGCGGACAGCTCGGCGACCGACGTGTCCGCGAGCAGCCGCCCTCGGCCGATCACCACGAGATGATCGGCGGTCAGCGCGATCTCGCTGATCAGATGGCTGGAGACGAAGACCGTACGACCTTCGGCGGCCAACGCCTTCATCAGATCGCGGATCCAGCGGATCCCCTCGGGGTCCAGCCCGTTGACCGGTTCGTCGAACAGCAGTACGCCCGGGTCACCGAGCAGCGCCGCGGCGACGCCGAGCCGCTGGGCCATGCCGAGGGAGAAC
The DNA here is from genome assembly GCA_035643735.1 of Actinoallomurus sp. GTDB lineage: Bacteria > Actinomycetota > Actinomycetes > Streptosporangiales > Streptosporangiaceae > Actinoallomurus. Next base: position 3,723 of record DASQPY010000072.1, read on the forward strand.
GTCCCCGCTCTTCTCCGCCCGACGTCGGCGAGCCCGACGGCACCGAGGACCTCCTCCACCCGGCGGTTCGGGACACCGTTACCCATCGCCAGCGCCCTCAGGTGGGATCGGGCGGACCGGCCGGGATGAAATGCCCTGGCTTCGAGCAGGGCCCCGACCTCGCGCAGCGGCCAGCCCAGCTCGCGGTACCGGCGCCCGCCGATCCGCGCGTCTCCGGCGTCCGGCTCGTCCAGGCCCAAGATCATGCGCATCGTGGTGGACTTCCCCGAACCGTTCGGGCCGAGAAATCCGGTCACGACACCGGGCCGTACCTCCAAGTCCAGCCGGTCAACGGCGACGGTGGATCCATAGCGTTTGGTCAAACCACGAGCCTCAATCACAAAACCTCCCCATGTCGGCCATGGACGCCACGCTACGAACCCAAGACACCGCGGGGAACGAGGCAATCGCCCGACTTCATCCGGGGGATTTCCCCCACCACACGTCGATCTGCTGGTCACGGAGTTCGACGCCCTCCCACCGTCGGGGGAGAGCTGGTGCTCCGTGCGTCGCCCCTTCTGCGCTGGTTTCGTCCAAATAGAACGGCTTTAATTCGTGCCGCGTCGGTGTTGCCGGGACGTGTCGTGGCATGCAAGCCAATACCGCTGTTGTGGCAGCGATCGCCAGGACCGCCGCGGCACTGCCGGCCAGGAGGTGAAACGAGAACTCAGTGCACTTCCATTACCGCGTGAAACGCCGCATGGCTTCCAAAGCGTGTGCCGGATTCGTACGCTATTCCTGTAG
>DASQPY010000073.1:0-3395 GCA_035643735.1 Actinoallomurus sp.
CGGTGTGCGCGGTGGTGTCGCCCTGCACGAGGTAGGTCCTGCCGCCCGTCGCGAGGGTCGCGTAGAAGCGGGTGTCGTCGGCGAACGTCACGCCCCAGAAGTTGACGTCGGCGGCGCGGTACGGGTGGCCGTCCCTGGTGATGGCGTAGGACTCCAGGCTGTTCTCCAGCCGCCAGGTCCGCGTGTCGACGATCGAGGTACGGGTGGAGAAGGCGGTGCCCGCGTACGAATCGCCGCTGACGAACACGGTCCAGGCGACCATCCGGCCGCTGGGCGAGACCCGGGCCCGCGTCGGGATGCCGCCCACCGCGAAGTGGCGCAGCTCGTGCAGGCGGGAGTCCAGGACGACGGCGCGGTACGTGTCCTGCACGGCGCCGTGGACCGCCTGGAGACAGATCCCGGTGCCGGCGGCCGCGTAGAACCGCAGGCACTTCACCCCGGAGGCGGTACGCGGGCCGCCGGGCGCGGCGGCGGGGACGGTGGCGAGCTCGTCCCGGTGCGGTCCCCAGGCCATGTTCCGGAACACCATCAGCCGCTCGGCGCTCGCGGCGAGCGAGACGTGTCCGGCGGCGATCGGCGGACCGCCGGCCTGCGCCTGGTCCTTGCGGTCGGCGCGGCCGGCGGCGTGCAGGACGGACACGGTGGCGACGACGGCCAGCACCGCAACCGCGGTGGCGAGGACGAGCAGGCGGTTGCGGTGGTTCATCGGCTGCCCGGCGCTCATACGGCGGCCTCCACGGGACGCAGCCAGGCGGTGGCGCCGACGCAGAGCGCCAGCGCGATCGCGGTCGCGGTCAGCGCGGTGTGGTCGCCCCACGCCGTCCAGGCGGCGCCGAACGCGAGCGAGCAGGCGAAGCGCGCCGCGGCCTGGCCGGTCTGGACGAGTGCGAGGCCGCTCGAACGCAGGGCGGCCGGCACGGTCGCGGACGCGGCGGCCATCAGCACCCCGTCGGTGGCGGCGTAGAAGGTGCCGTGCAGGGCCAGCACGGCGTACGGCAGCGCCCCGAAGTGCCAGGGCGTCAGCAGCAGCCCGTACGCGGCGAGCAGGGCGACGTGCCCCCCGAGGAAGACCCGCCAGCGGCCCAGCCGGTCGGCGAGCCGGCCGAGCGGCACGGTGAGCGTCAGGAACGCGGCGGCGGTCCCGAGCGGCAGCAGCGCGAACCACTGGACCGCAACGTCGAACCGGTGCTGGAGCACCAGGTAGACGAAGGAGTCGCTGACCGTGGCCAGCCCGAGGAGCAGCGCGCAGATCGCGAGGCGTCGCAGGTCACGCCGCTTCAGCAGGGCGAGCGCGGCCCGCAGTGAGGCACGGTCCGCGGCCGTCGTCTTGCCTCGGGCGGCGGCCTGCCGTCCGGGGACGAAGAGCAGGAGCACCAGGACGCCCATCACCGCCACGCACGTGCTCACGGTGAAGACCGCGTCGTATCCCTCGGCGGCCTGCCGCAGGATCACGAACGCGACGAGCGGCCCCAGCAGCGCACCGGCGGTGTCCATCGCCCGGTGCACGCCGAACGCGCGGCCGTGCGTCGCGGGCGCGGACGCCAGCGAGATCATGGCGTCCCGCGGCGCCGTGCGCAGGCCCTTGCCCGTACGGTCGACGGCCAGCACCGCGCCGATCAGCGGGAGGGTGTGCACGACCAGCAGCAGTGGCTTGCACAGCGCCGACAGGCCGTACCCGATCACCGCGACGGACTTGTGCCGTCCCCCGCGGTCGGCGAGGTGGCCGCCCACGAGCCGTACGACGGCGCTGAAGCCGTTGTAGACGCCGTCGAGAAGGCCGAAGCCGAGCGGCGACAGGCCGAGCCCGGCGACCAGGTAGAGGGGGAGCACCGCAGTGATCATCTCCGAGGAGATGTCGGTGATCAGGCTGACGGCGCCGAGCGCGAAGACCGTGGGGGCGATGGCGGCGGCCCGGGGCCCGGGGCGCAGCGCGCCCCGGGCCCCGGTAGCGCCGCGGCTGTCCGCGACGTACATTCGGTCAGCTCGCCCAGATGCCGGTGATGTCCGACGCTGAGGCGGCGTTGCCCGCGTGCGAGGTGCCGTACATGTCCTCGATCGTCCGCAGGACGTTGTAGTGGGTGTACTTGGTGGATGAGGTACTACCGGCCGTGACCGGCTGCCCGTAGAGCACAGTGGCGATCTTGTTGCCGCTGAGGCTGTTGTCCTCGTCGAAGGTGACGATGAGGACGCTGTTGTGCGTCTTGGCCCAGGTCGCGTACGCGCCGAGGTTGTTCTTCAGCCACGTGTCACCGGTCGAGACCGAGCAGTCGTGCATGTCGCTGCACAGGTTCGGGGTGACGAAGGAGACCTTGGGCAGGGTGGTGTAGTCGGTCGGGAACTGCGCGAACGTCTTGGCGCTGGAGGTCGGGACGTTCTTGAACCCGAACCAGGGGTTGTGCTTGCGCGCGTACTTGCCGCTGCTGCAGGTGGTCGAGCCCTGACTGGGCAGGGTCTCGTTGTAGCTGGCCCAGGTCTTGCCGGCGGCGGTCAGCTCGGAGGCGAGGTTCGGCGCGGAGCTGAACCCGGCGGTGTAGCAACTGTCGTCCGTGATGCCCTGGGTCGAGCCGGAGAAGATCGCGAAGTAGTTGGGCTGGCTCGGATGGGTGATGGCGTAGGAGGAGGTCAGGCTCGCGCCGCCGGACTTGAGCGAGTTGATGTACGGGGCGCTGGAGCTGCCGATGATCTGGGTGTACGCGTGGTTCTCCATCATCACGACCATGACGTGGTCGGGCGTCGGAACACTTCCGGCCGCGTTGGCGGTGCCGCCGACACCGGCCCACAGCCCCGTGGCCGCGGCGGCGATGCCGAACGCGGACGCGAGCGCGGTGAGGACACGGTGGGTGGGTCTTCCGGCGAATGGGTTCACATGGACCTCCGGTTGAGGCGAGGAGAGGCTGGGGGTAGCGCCCCGCCAGAGTGTGAAGCCCCGACACGAGCCGAGAAAGCGCCGTACGGTTAACCGCTTAAGAAACCTTGGTGACGTCCATGCCCAGGTGTCCACCAGAGCGCCGGGGTAGCGGGGCCGGGTCCGGTCGTACCCCCCGGCGTCCGAGCCGAATGACTCCGCCACCTGCCGGTGCCGATGAGGCTCGTTCTCGGCGAGGCGTGCACGTGCCGGCGGTATAGTGGGCATGCGCCCACTATACGACGGGCGAGCCCAGCGAGCCAACGAAGGATGCACAGTGCCCACAGGGGTGGCAATCCGCGACGTCCGCGAGCAGCTGTTCGCCGCCGCCGAGCGCATCTTGGTCCGGGACGGGCCGAACGCGCTGACCAGCCGGGCGGTCACCACCGAGGCGGGCTGCGCCAAGGGCGTCCTGCACCGGCATTTCGCGGACTTCGACGCCTTTCTCGCCGAGCTCGTGCTGGACCGGATCCGCCGGGTCGAGGCCCAG
>DASQPY010000074.1:0-2084 GCA_035643735.1 Actinoallomurus sp.
CGTCGTAGGCCGTGAGGAAGAGCCGGGTGGCGTGGAACGCCGCGCGCAGGCGCTCGCGCGTGATCGCCGGCGGCTCGCTGCTTCCCTTGGCCCACTGGCCGACGCTCTTGCTGTCCTTGAGACCAGCGAGGTAGCCGGTCAGCTTCTGCCCGAGGTGCTCTTGGAGATAGCTCGCGAGCTCCGACGTGGCGGCGAGGATGACCTGACGGGCGACGTCCTCGTCGAGCGCGTCGAGCTGCGGGGCGGAGGAGGGCGTGGTGGCCACGGCCGCGTTGAGGCGGCGCGGACGAGCGCGCTTTGTCGCGGCTGGGGGCTGGGACCTGGTGGCGCGAGCGGTGGCCATGGGTGATGATGGTAGCGGAAGGGGAGGCGATATCCGAGCGGTTAACGGTAGTGATATCCGACCCGATAACCGACCGGCGAGACGACGAGTCCCAGGCCGCCGGGGTTGGTGGTGGCGCCCGCGGCCCAGGGGCTAGTAGACCGCCGCCGCCTTGTAGGGGAACGTGACGATGGCGCCGGTTCCTCCGGTGCAGGTGATGGTGGTTCCGGCCGCCGCGCAGGTGATCGCGTACAGCTGGCCCGTGGTGGGGCTGCGTGCGTGCATGTCGAGCGACGGGCCTTGCCCGGCTTGGATCTTGCGTGCGTAGTCCTTGAACACCGCGTCGGCGAATCCGCAGGTCGTCGTGGCGCCGGCGGAGATGTTCTGGTCGCAGCTGCGAAGGTCGGCGGTGGTGGGCGTGGTGGCCGTGGTCGTGCTGGATGGCCGGCTCTCAGCCGGCGCGGCGTCGTCGGTGGAAAACGTCACCTTGATGTCGTTGAAGTCGGCGTCGTAGCCCTTGTACGTGAGGTCGAGGGTCTCGTCGACCGCGACCGGCTTGAAGGTCACGACACCGGACGAGGTCGCGCCGGTCGAGACGGTCGACGCCGGCGGGTCAAGCTCGGAGTCGAATGAGTCGTCGATCTGCTCGGTGTCGGCCGTCAGGCCGACGTCGGCCATGAAGTCGTCCCCGCTCCGGTTGTCGTAGCGCACGTAGACCCTGGTCTCCTTCTTGGTGACCTCGATCTTCCGGACGGTGATGTCCACCCCGCCGAGCGATCTGGTCTGGTCGATCATGTAGGTCTTCAGCGGCGGATCGAGGGCCGTGGCGTCGACCACGGACCAGCTCGTCGCCCTGATCCGCGGCACCTGCACCTCGGCGCCGAGCGCGTTCTTGCCCTTGAACACGTCGATCCCCGAGCCCGTCACGCGCACGTAGTCGTCCTCGTGGACCGCCGGGCCCGAGTTGTCGAGGATCACCACCAGGTTGCCCTCGGATTCGTCGGGGTCGGTCCACATCTGGGCGGCGGTGATGCCGTCTTGGCGCTCGATGTTGAAGACCTGGCCCATGACGCCCCGGACGTTCGCGTTCTTCACGTCCTTCGACGACGTGAGCGTCACGAGCCGGTCCACCTCCCGCTCGGTGTACAGCGCGCGGTGCGAGTTGCTCGCCGCATCGCCAGAGGACCCACCGCTCGTCGTGCCGCAGCCGGTCACGGCCAAGGTGGCTCCGGCGGCGAGCAGGAGCAGGAAGGGGCGACGCTTGATCACGCCGGGAGCCTATCTCGCCACCGCCGGCGGCTGAACGCCGGTCACTGCTGAGGAGCGTACGGGCAGTCAGGCATCCGCCAGCGTCCCGGCGCCGAACGCGCCCCTAGCGCACCGTCTTCGTCGTCGCCTTCGTGACCCGCCCGTCTGCGCGGACCGGAGCGACTGTCGCGGTGACGCGGCGGTGGCGGGTACCGAACGCGAAGGACGCATGCGTGCCGCGTACGAGCTGCTGGTAGCGCCGACCGGCGACGGTTACGGTGACGATCGAGCGCACCGACGCGCCGCCGCGGTGGAAACGGACGACCGTCGTCTTGCTCCCGCGGACGATGCGCAGCCGCGACGCGCGGGTGGGGTGGGGCTGGGTGACGCGGATCGTCCGCGGGCCGGCCGAGCGGCCGATGGGCACCCCGTCGCGCCGGGTGATCGCGACGAGGCGCAGGCGCGTGCCCCGGAAGCCGCGCGGAACGCGCACCCGGACGTGCGAACGGGTCGT
>DASQPY010000075.1:0-4056 GCA_035643735.1 Actinoallomurus sp.
CACCGGACGGGCGCCCCCAGGGCTGCCCGGCGGCGCGGGACTCGGCTGCGGCAGGCGCATACCCGGCGGTGCGGCGACGACGCCGCGGGAGCCGTGTGAGGCCTCCTGCCCGAAGTGGCGGCACAGGGCGGTCGCGGCCACGGCGACGATCAACGCGCCGGCCATCGCGGTCATGGCACGTGCCCAGCCGCGTGTGGTGTGGCGCGAGGCGTCTTCGGAGAACCGGCGGAGGGCGGCACGGCGGCCCATGCCCGGCTGGACCGGAAAGCCGTGCGCGCCGAAGCGGGAGACGCGTGCGGCCGCGAACAGCCGGTATCCGGCCAGGTCGGGGTCGGTGAAGCAGTTCATGACCTGGGCGCGTAGCAGCGGCGGGAGCGGAACGCGGGGCAGGAGGTCGTACACCTTGCGTGGTGCGATGTTCTCCGGCAGGTGACGTGCGCACCGGCCGCATTCGAGGGAGTGCCGTACGAGGGCCTCCCGCAGGTCTTCGTTGATCTCGGCCGTGCGTGGCCGCAGGATCGCCGCGCGCCGCGCGCAGGCGTCGAGGCCGTCGTGCGCGAGGATCTCGGCGATGAGCGCGGCCTCGAGCAGCACGCCGGCCTGGGCCAGCAGATCCCCGATCTCCCTGGCGCGCAGGCCGGTGACGAGAGCGATGTCGGCGGTGGCCATGCCGTGCCGGTGGCGGAGGTCGAGGAGCTCGCGGCTGAGCGATGGCAGTCCGGTGACCGCGCGCCACGCCATCAGGCGCAGGTCGACGTCGTCCTGGTCGTGCCGGGCCACGGGCACGTCGGGCCGGATCGGGCCGCCCGGCCGCCGCCGGCGGCATTCGATCCGCGCGAGCGCGTAGAGCCACGGGCCGAACCGCGCAGGCGCCCGCAGCCTGCCGATGTGCGCCTCGGCGCACATCAACGTGTCACGGAACGCCACCTGGGCCGCGTCGCCGTTGCGGAGCTGGAACCAGCAGTAGCCGTAGAGGGGTTCGGCGTAGCGGTCGTAGACCGCGCCCATAGCGATCGGATCACGCGATCGCAGCGCCTCGACCAAGAGCCGGTCTTCCATGGCGCTGAAGTTAAAGCCTTTTCCGTCTCATCTTCAACAGTTTCCGAAGAAGCAACGCAGATTATTACCACTGCTTCCGGGAAGCGCCTTTAGAATTCAATCTTTTATCGCGATAATCCATTTTTTAGCCGGGTTTGGATGCCTTTGCCCCTCTTGCAGGCATTGCTCCGTACCGGCGTGGCCGCCGGGCCGAACGCTGGTAGGGCCGCCGGTTCAGCCGGTGACGCGGGCGATCCCGGCCAGGGCACAGCCCGCTTCGAGCTCCGAAAGGCCGAATGCCCTGACTGGGCCCAGTGCACCCGTTTCGACCATTCCCCGGGCGGCCTGACAGGCGGCCCAGGAAAGGGCTCCTGCGGTGAAATCATAGGGATCTCCGCCGGAAAGGTGCACATCGGTCAGCAGGGCGCCATCGGCGTCGTACGCCACCGCGACGATGCGCGACGTCAGGGTGCTCTTCCCGCCCCGCCACCGGCCCGCGAGACGCGCCAGCGCACCCAGTCCCATCCGGATGCCGAACGCCGCGGCCCCGCGTGGCGCGACCGCGACCGTCCGCGTCGCCCGGCCGAACCAGCCCAGATAGACGTTGACCTCGTACAGGGCCGGATAGGAGGCGGGCAGCGCGAAGTGTTCCGAGGCGCCGATCGACAGGGCGGTGCGCGACCGGCCGGCCACGTCGAAGTCGCGCACGCGTGCGCGGCGTTCGTCATGGATGCGGCCGCGAAAGGTGTACATCCGCTCGGAGGCGACGCCGGCGATCGACCGCAGGGTGCCGACGGACAGCCCGCGGAACAGGTCGCCGCCGCCGACGAAGTAGCCGACGTCGACCCGGAATCCGTCGTGGCCGACCCGGTCGAGGGCCAGGGCCGCGGCCAGGTTGCCCGGCGCGAAGTCGTAGCCGAGCGCCGGGATCAGCGCGGAGTGCGCCTGGGGGCCGTAGACCTCGAAGACCTCGCGGACGAACGGCGGCTCACCGGCGCAGTCCAGATAGTGCGCGCCCGCGTCGACCGCCGCCTCCACGGCGGCACGCCCGTACTGCAGGTACGGACCCACCGTGCTGACGAGCACGTCGTCGCGCTCGACCAGGGCCCGCACCGTACGCGGCTCCTCGACGTCGGCGTGCAGCGTCTCCAGGCCCCCGAGGTCATCCGCCAGCTTCGCCAGGGTCTCGCGATTGCGTCCGGCGAGAACGGGCCGCGCGCCCTGCGCCACGAGCGCACGGGCGGTCAGGGTCCCCGTGTAGCCGGTGGCGCCGAAGACGACGATGCGGCCCGCCATGACGATTCCCCCCAGCTACACATCGAATCCGACCTGTTGCGCTGAGAGTACTAATCAGTCACAAAGCGTGCTGGTATTTCGTCAGACGTCGATCATCGGGGGAAGTATCCGCTCTGCCGCGGCGGCGATGGCCGCCACCTGGGCCGTGGTGAACACGGCCGGCTGCCGCTGGATGAGCCGCCCCGCCCGCTTGGCGCGCTGCACCGTGACACCGTCGAACACGAAGCCCGCATGCGGCATTCGGGCACCGTGCACCACGATGACCGCGTTGACCTCGACCCGGTGGCCGAGATCGTCCGAGAGGTGTTCGGCGACGGTACGCGCCGCGTCTCTCGCCATCACCAGCACCCGCGTCATGGGCCGCGGTCCGGCCCACATGCGCTCGTCCGCCGCGCGCAGCCGGGTGAGCGGCGGCCAGCGGCGGGAGACGATCGCGTAGACGCCGGTGAGCCCGATGACGAGGTGGTCCAGGTTCGCGCGGGACGCCGCGGGCAGCGCCCGGTCGTGCAGCACGTGAAAACAGGCCGGGTCGAGCCGGGCGAGCCTCCGTCCCGTACGCCGCTCGGCCGCGGCCCCGCGCCGCCACCGTGTGACCGGGTCCGGCTTGACGCGCAGGAAAAGGGAGTGCAGGAGCAGGATTCCGAGGGCGACCGACATTCCGGTCAGCCAGTCGAACAGCCCGGCCGTCATGGAGCCCGCGACGCCCGCCACCACGAGCCGCGCGAGGACCCGCTCCTGCCGGTACTGGGCCCGCAGGCTCCGGTAACGGGCTTGCGCCGACGCACCGGCCACGGAAGCACCTCGTCCAGGCACCGCTCCTCCTCACTGGAAAGAGTGATGTCGTACGGGCGCGGGTTCAAGGCACTTGACGACATGCCGACCGAGTCATGGACCGGTTACGGTACGCGATCAGATCGTCGTACGGCCCTCACGCCGCAGCCGGGCGCTGAGGCCGCGGTTGATCCTCCGCGGCCAGGACGGGCCGCCGTAGATCAGGCCCGTGTACGCCTGGACGAGGGTCGCGCCGGCCTGGATGCGCTCCCACGCCTCGTCGGCGGTCTCGATGCCGCCGACCGAGATCAGGACGAGCCGGTCGCCGGTCCGCTCGCGCAGGCGCCGCAGGACCTCCAGCGAGCGGCTTTTGAGCGGCGCCCCCGACAGCCCACCCGCTCCGGCAGCCTCGGCGTTCGAGCTGGTCAGGCCGTCACGGGAGATCGTGGTGTTGGTCGCGATGATGCCGTCGAGGCCGAGGTCCAGCGCCAGGTCGGCGACCGCGTCGACGTCGGCGTCATCGAGGTCGGGGGCGATCTTCACGAGCAGCGGCACAGGGCGGGGGGTCGCGCGTCGGGCCGCCGCTCGTACGGCCTCGAGCAACGGCCTGAGGTGTTCGACGGCCTGAAGATTCCGCAGGCCGGGGGTGTTCGGGGAGCTGACGTTGACCACGAGGTAGTCGGCGAGGGCGGCGAGGCGTTCGGTGCTCTCGACATAGTCCGCGACGGCCTCGTGCTCGGGGACGACCTTGGTCTTGCCGATGTTGACGCCGACGATGATCCTGCGTGGCCCACGCAACCGGGCCGCCGCCGCACGGGCGCCCTCGTTGTTGAAGCCCATCCGGTTGACGATCGCCCGGTCCTTCACCAGGCGGAACAGGCGCGGCCGTGGGTTGCCGGGCTGGGCACGCGCCGTGACCGTACCGATCTCGACGAACCCGAAGCCGAACGC
>DASQPY010000076.1:0-5863 GCA_035643735.1 Actinoallomurus sp.
GCTTGCCGCCACTGACCTTCGCCTTCACCCTGGCCTCGGCCCGAGCCTTCAGAGCCTGGTCTCTGGCCCGCTTGGCCTGGTCGTCGACCTCCGGGGCCGGGGGCAGCACCGTCGCGGCCGGAGGCCCGATGGTGGAGATGGGGAACTGCAGGCCCTGCCCGCCGTCGACCGGCCCCAGGTTCTTGACATCCGGGTACGAGGCGATCGCACGGAAGGCGGCGGCGCGGACCTTCGGTGGGGCCGGCAACTGGGAGACCAGGGAGACCAACCCGCCGAAGACCAGGCGCTTCCGCATGGCGGCGTCCGGCCGGTCGCCCATCGTTCTGACGTCGCTGTGCTTGATCGAGGTGGCGATCGATGCCATCAAGGCGTCCGGTTCGGTCGGTAGCCTCTGGAGCCGCTCGAAACTCACTTCGAGGACGCCCAGCCTGAACGGCACCGGCCGGAAGACCTTCATCATCCTGTCACCCGTCCTGTTTCCCCTGGACCAGGTCCGGCCATCGTGCCGCGTCCATGTCTCCCACCGGTCCTTGCCGCCGGAGGTCACCGTCTTGACGTACCAGTACGTGCCGGAGCCCGCCGGCTTCCGCTCCGCGGTGGTGGCGGCCGCGAGCAGGACCTGCCGGGCGGACAGCGGGGACGCGGGGGTCGTGACCGGGCCCGATCCCCCCGAACCGCCGGCGCTGATCACCACCGCGGTGGTGGCGGCCGCCGCGCCGACCAGGGCACCGGCCAGGAACACGGGCCGCTTCGACCGGCGGGGGGCCGGCGAGGCCGGACGCAGGTCTTGCTGGATCTGGCTCATCACGAACTCCTGGAGTCGCTGGTGACGGCCGTTCGGGAGATCCCGCTCCACCGGCTCCGGCAGCAGCCGGGCCAGTTCGTCACGATCGCTTGAGCCGGACTGAGTCGGAATGGCGTTCATCGGGTGTTCTCCTGAGCGGACCGGACCGCGATCTCGCGGTCACCTTCTACCTGTCCCTGGCCGGCATGCGGTTCCTGGGTTTCTCCGGGCGGCCGGAGCCTGCCGGTGCTGACGAGCCTGTTCAGCTTCTTTCGCGCTCTGGACAGCCGGGAACGGACCGTGCCGACCGGCACGCCGAGCGCCTCGGCCGCCTCGGCGTAACCGAGCCCGCACCACACGCAGAGCGCCAGCACCTCGCGCTCGGGCTGGCGCAGCGCCGCGAGCGCCGTACGTACCTGGGCGAGACGTTCGCGGTCATCGATACGGGAGGTGAGCTCCTCGGCGAAGTCCGGCATCTCCTCTTTCTTCGGAAGCCGCGCCAGAGCCGTGTCATGCCGCCGGGCGGCGCGGCGCAGGTTGCGCGCGACGTTGGTGGCGATGCCGAGGAACCACGGGCGGAGCGATTCGCCATCGGCATCCCCGTCGACCCGGTCGCGCAGCCGCCACGCCTCGAGGAAGGTCAGGGACACCACGTCCTCGGCCGTCGACCAGTTCCCCGTCAGCCGGAAGGCGTGGTTGTACACCGAGCGGGCATGTTCGTCGAACAGTTCCCGGAACACCTCGGGGTCCCCGGCGCGGACACGGGCACGCGTACTCATCTCCACATGCACGACTGTCCGGCGGGGCCCGGGGGTTCCTGTGACCCTCGTCACACCAGAAGTGGTGACACTGACCACAGTGGAAACCGGTTGCGCAGCGACCGGAGCGTTTGTGTAGCGTGCGGGTCATGTCCAGCCCTGAGGCATCCAAGGTGGGGGCTTTCGGTCACGCCGTCAGCCCCCTGAACCACTGAGCTCCTGGTTCTCCTCCCGGCAGCCTTCGCTGCTCGGGACGGTCGCGCGCACTCTTGGGGCGCTGGCTGCGGTGACGAGACGTCTTCTCGTTCTCTCTCACCTCGGAGTGTTCGGTGCCTCTCCCGCTCTACCTGCTTGCCGTGGCGGTCTTCGCCATGGGGACCTCGGAGTTCATGCTTGCCGGCCTACTGCCAGACATCGCCTCAAGCCTTGACGTATCGGTCGGCACTGCCGGGCTGCTGACGTCGGCCTTCGCTGTCGGGATGATCGTCGGCGCCCCGCTGATGGCCGGGCTGGCGCGCGGATGGCCGGCCCGGAGCAGCCTGCTCGCGTTCGTGCTGGTGTTCGCAGCGACCCACGCCGTGAGCGCTCTCGCGACGAACTTCCCGGTTCTGCTCGTCGCCCGCGTCGTCGGCGCTCTGGCAAACGCGGGCTTCCTGGCCGTGGCCCTGACCACGGCGGCCACGCTCGTCGCAGCTGATCAGCGGGGACGCGCACTGGCGGTGCTGTTGTCGGGCACGACGGTGGCCACCATCGTCGGAGTTCCCGGTGGCGCAGTGCTCGGCACGCTGCTCGGCTGGCGGGCCACCTTCTGGGCGATCGCCCTCCTCTGCCTTCCGGCGGCCTTCGGCGTCGTCAAGGGCAGTGCTGCCCGTGCCGTCAAGGCCCCGCAGGACGGTCCGGGTGGGCCGGCCCTTCGGATCGAGATCGGCCAGCTCGCGAAGCCGCAGCTGATCCTGGTGATGCTGGTCGGAGCACTGGTCAATGCCGCCACCTTCGGCACCTTCACCTTCCTGGCCCCGATCGTCACCGACACCGCTGGCCTGGCCGAGCTGTGGGTCTCGGTCGTACTGGTGCTGTTCGGCCTCGGGTCCTTCCTCGGCGTCACCGTCGCGGGGCGCCTGTCGGACCAGCGTCCCGGCCTGGTCATCGCAGTCGGCGGGCCGCTGCTGTTGCTCGGCTGGATCGTGCTGGCAACGCTGGCCGCCCATCCAGCCGCGCTGCTTGTCCTCGTGTTCGCGCAGGGCACGCTCTCATTCGCGCTGGGCAGCACCCTGATCGCCAGGGTGCTCTACGAGGCAGTAGGCGCCCCCACCATGGGTGGGTCGTATGCGACCGCGGCTCTCAACATTGGCGCCGCCGGTGGTCCACTCCTCGCGGCAGCCACCCTCGGCCCGGGTCGTGGGGACCTCGGCCCTGTCTGGGCCAGCAGCCTTCTGATCGCGATCGCACTGGTCCTCGCCCTCCCGCTTCTGCGTGTCATCACGGCGCGTGCCCCGGAGTAGGCGGTCAGCCGCCCGCATCGCGTCTCAGGACGGGCGTCACGAACGTCCAGCCCTCCTACAGATAGGTGTTGACCTCGGACGGCAGCGGATCCGCGCCGGAGAAAGTGCCGGTGCGGTGGATGACATGCCAGCGCAGCCGCGCACCCAGGGTGGCGGTGACCGTGGACTGGACGACGACGAGGTACATCAGCTGGCGGTAGACGACCTGCTGGAGTGGGAGTACCCACAGGGTGGACAGGCGCTCGCCGTCGAGCCGCAGTGCGTACGCGGCGGCGAGCGCCTGCCCGGCGGCGAACGTCAGCCACGACGTCGCGACGGTGACCGGGTTGAGGAAGATCAGGCCGTACAGGGCGAACAGGTCGACGGCGGGCGCGAGGAGCGGCAGCACGACCTGGAAGACGGTCAGGTAGGGCAGGCAGCGACGCCCGAACCGGCCGGAGCGGCCCCGGTCGGACAGCGCGCGCCGGTGCTTCCACATGGACTGCAGCGTGCCGTAGCACCAGCGGTAGCGCTGCCGCCACAGCTGCCGCAGTGAGGACGGCGCCTCGGTCCAGGCGATGGCGGTCTCCTCGTACACGACCCGCCAGCCGGCCCTGCAGATGGCCATCGTCAGGTCGGTGTCCTCGGCGAGAGTGTCGGTGCTGAGGCCGCCGACGGAGACGAGGGCCTGGCGGCGGAAGGCACCGATCGCACCCGGCACGGTGGGCATGCATTCGAGGATGTCGAACATGCGGCGGTCGAGGTTGAAGCCGATGACGTACTCAAGGTGCTGCCAGCGTCCGATGAGCCCGCGGCGGTTGGCGACCTTCGTGTTTCCGCTCACCGCTCCGACGGTGGGGTCGGCGAGCCGCCCGACCAGTCTGCCGATCGTGTCCCGCTGGAAGACGGTGTCACCGTCGACGAGTACGAGGATCTCATGCGCGGCGTGCGCGATACCCGTGTTGAGCGCGGCCGGCTTGCCGCCGTTGGGCCGGCGGACCAGCCGGACGTTCGGGATCTCCCGCGCGAGCCGGTCGCCGATGAGCGGAGTGTCATCCGTCGACCCGTCGTCGACGATGATGACCTCGATCGGCGCCGGATGGTCCGCCTGGACGAGCGAGCGTACGGTCGCCTCCAGTCCGGCCTGCTCGTTGTACGCGGGGACGATCACCGAGACCGGTGGTGGCGCGCTGCCCGCGGCGAGCCAGGGCTTGGCCAGGCGGCGGTGCTCCCGGCGGATCCGCCTCACGTGGACGCGCGCGAAGATCAGCAGGGCGATGAGACGAAGACCGGTCAGGACGGCGGCGAAGCCGAAGACGGCCGCCAGCGTTCCGGCCAGCCAGCCGGCGGACCGCTGCCCGTCGATCAGCGCCGTTCCGGTGAGCCGGGCCGTGGTGGAGGCGCGTACATCGGCGGGCGGCAGCCGCATGCCCGCGCTGAGTGTCGTGAAGTGATAGCCGCGCGCGGACAGGCGGGTCAGCAGCAGGTCGAGTCCCTGAACGGTCTGGGCACGGTCGCCGCCGGAGTCGTGCATCATCACGACAGCTCCGGCGCCGTTCTTCGGCGTGGCCGCCTGGACGATCTTCTCGACGCCCGGACGCCTCCAGTCCTCGGTGTCCCGGTCGGTTAGGGCGACCAGGTACCCCTGCCGCCCCACCTCCTGCGCCGCGCGGTACTCCGGTCCGGACAGGCCGCCGGGCGTCGAGGAGTACGGCATCCGCATCAGCCGGGTGTGGACACCGGCCGCGCCGGCCAGGGCCCGCTGTGTCAGGCCCAGCTCGAACCGCGCCCGCGCCGACGACGAGCGGGTCAGGTCGATGTGGGTGTAGGTGTGCGATCCGACCTCGTTGCCCTCGGCGACGGTCCGCCGGACCAGGCCGGGATGGTCGGCGACGCGGGCACCGACGGTGAAGAACGTGGCGTGCGCGCCGTGCCGCTTGAGTACGTCGAGGACCTGCGGGGTCCAGCGGGGGTCGGGCCCGTCGTCGAAGGTCAGCGCGATGGTGCGGCGCGGCATCCGGGCACTCTGCGGCCCGTCGCCGGAAAGGTTGAGCACGGGGCCGCCGTGGGCGACCGCGGTCGGCACCGCACCGCCGCGTGGCGCCGCGTGCTGTGACGATTCCCCCACCGCACCGTGGGCGTACCCCTGCAGGAGGAGTCCGCAGGCGAGAGTGAGGCCGCACAGCGACAGCAGGATCCAGTGCCCGCGCGGGTCGTGGCGCGGTCGACCGGCCATTCAGGTCCTCTTCGGATGGGGGCTCTTCGTACGCCCGTACGCGCGTCCTTCGTTCGGATGGCTCGCCGAGGGCGTGGCCGGCGGACTGGTACGAGGGCGTGAGGTGCTCCTCGTCGGCGTGCTCGCCGGTGGTGTGGAGGCCGCCGAGAGCGGGGTCGCCGTCGGCCGATCCCCGGCACGCCTCGGTGACGGTTGCTGGGCCGGCAGCGCGTCTCCCCGTGAGGGCTTGGCCGCGGGCCAGGGGGTGAGCGGCATGCGTGTGCCGCCGACGAAGCCGAAGGCCACGATCGCCAGGTAAGCGGCGACGAGCACACCGACGACGATGCCCGCGAGGCGGACGAGCCTTCTGCGACGACCGGTGCCGTCGACGAATACCGGGTCCGTCTTTTCGGTCAGCCGATGCACAGGGGGAAGTCTAGGGCCGAATAATGTTCGGGAATCACTTATGTCCCAATAGTCACTGAAGCGGTTTCCATGGGGACGAGCAGTGATCTTGCCGGACGGACGGGGTCTTCAGGCCGCAGTCGGGTCGCGGGCGGTGCCGGGAGGCCGGGGTCGCCTCAGCCGGCCAGCTCGTCGGGTTTCGGAAGCTCCGTGAGGCTCC
>DASQPY010000077.1:0-5231 GCA_035643735.1 Actinoallomurus sp.
GGGCCGTACGCACCCGGGGCCCTGTCCGCGCACGCGCGTCTCTAGCCGCGCCTGACAGGCCATCTGCCTGCACATGTTCCGGCAGCCCAGGCGCGGTGGCCGGGGCGGCGCCGGGCGGGGGCTTACTCGTCGCGGAAGACGGCGGGTGAGGTGGCTCCGCCGACGTTGCCGATCGGGGGGATGGTCGGCGGTGGGATCGTCGGGGGACCGCCCGGAGGAGGTCCGCCGGGCGGCGGGCCGCCGGGCGGCGGGCCGCCGGGTGGGGCCGGGTTTCTCGGCCTGCCGCGGCTGAGGTGGATGGTGACCGTCGTGCCGGGTTCGACGCGGGCGCCGCCGCCTGGACTGGTGCTCGCCACGGTTCCCCGCGGATACATCGAGGAGATGCTCGAGCCCGTGTTCACGCCGAAGCCGGCCGAGGCGAGTCGTGATCGGGCCGCCGGCGCGCTGAGGCCGACCACGTTCGGCACCCGGACGCGGTCCTCGCCCGAGCCCTCCCGGTAGTACTCGCTCGGCGGGCTGTGGAAGTTGTGCGCGGGGACGTCGCGTAGCGCGCCCAGCATGGTCTCGTGCCAGATCGGTGCCGGGATGTCGGAGCCGAACACCTCGCCGTAGCAGCGACCGGCCAGGCAGACGTTGCGCAGGGGGTGGGCGTAGCCGCCGCGCGGGTCACCGACCCAGACGGCGCTCGCCATGTCGGGTGTGTATCCCGCGAACCAGGCCGAGGAGTAGTCATCGACGGTGCCGGTCTTGCCCGCCGCCGGGCGGCCGATGCCCATGCCGGCCGCGGTGCCCTGGGTGAGCACGCCGCGCAGTACGTGGTTGACGCCGTCCGCGACGTCCTTGCGGATGGCCTGGTGGCACTTGGCGTCCGGGACCTTCATCTCACGGCCGACGGAGTTGGTGATCTTGGTGAGGACCACCGGGTCGCAGTACTTGCCGCGGGCGGCGAAGGCCGCGTAGGCCGCCGCGAGGCGGATCGGCGAGACCGTGTTGGGGCCGAGGGTGAAGGAGGCGACCTCCTCCAGCGGCTTGCCGTCGGCGCGGCGCATGCCCAGCTTCTCCGCCATCTTCACCGTGTCGCAGAGGCCGACCTGCTTCTCCAGGTTGAGGAAGAAGGTGTTGACGGAGTTCCACGTGCCCGTGACCAGGCTGAACGTCCGCCCGCCCTCGCCGTCGGCGGCATTGCGCAGTGACGTCGTCGACCCGGCGTACTTGCCGTCGCAGTCGCGCAGGCCGGTGGGTGCGAAGCGGTCGGGGGCGTACAGCCGATGGCCGAAGGCCATGCCCTGGTCGAGCGCGGCGGCCAGCGTGAAGATCTTGAACGTCGAGCCGGCCTGCATGCCGAGGCTGGTGCCGTGGTCGCCGTCGGCGGCGAAGTTGACCCAGGTCTTGCCGACCTTCTCCGACGGCCCTAGGGCACGGTCGACGACCATCGCCTTGACGTCGCCCGTACCTGGCTGGACGAGGACCTCGGCGGACGCCTTGTGGCTGGAGTTCTTCTGCGGCACGTAGTGGTCGACCGCATGCTGCGCGGCCTTCTGCATCTTCGGGTCCACCGTCGTGTGGATGGTCAGGCCACCGCTCTGCAGGAGCAGCTTCCGTGCGCTGTCGGTCGCGCCGAAGATCGGGTTGGTGAGGATCTCCCGCTGCACGTAGTCACAGAAGAACGGGGCCTTGCTCTCGACGCAGCCGTTCGGCGTCGACTTGACGTTCAGGTTCAGCGGCATGCGCTCGGCGGCCGCCGCCTCGGAGGCATTCGCCCAGTGGAGCTGGGCCATCCGCCCGAGCACGGTGTTGCGGCGATCGGTGGCCGTCTTCGGGCTCACGGTCGGGTCGTAGGCGTACGGATAGCGGACGATACCGGCCAGCAGCGCCGCCTCCGGCAGAGTGAGGGTCGCCGCGGACTTGTCGAAGTAGTGCCGGGCCGCGGCCTCCACCCCGTACGCACCGTCGCCGAAGTAGGCGATGTTGAGATAGCGCTCCAGGATCTGATCCTTGGTGTAGCGCTTCTCCATCGCGACCGCGAGGCGCAGTTCCTTGAGCTTGCGAGCGGGCGTGGTGGCCCGGGCCAGATCACGCTGCTCGGAGTTGCTCGCGGTCTCGACCAGGAGGTTCTTGACGTACTGCTGGGTGATGCCCGAGCCGCCCTGCGTCACCTGACCGGCCACGAGATTGCTGGCCAGGGCGCGGAAGGTGGCCTTGATGTCGAGGCCGCCGTGCTCGTAGAAGCGGTTGTCCTCGATCGCGAGGATCGCCTTGCGCATGACCGGGGCGACCTTGTTCAAGGGGATGTCCACGCGGTTCTCGTAGTAGAAGGTCGCGATCTTGGACCCGTCCGCGGCGAGGATGACCGAGCGCTGGGGCACCGGGGGCGTATGGATGTCGGCGGGGACGGCCTGGAACCAGTTGGCGCCGTCCCGGGCGCTCACCCCGAGCATCCCGATCGTGGAAAGCGCAATGAGGGCCGCCAGCACACCAGCGACCACCCCCGTGCCTGCGAGGCGCCAGACGATTCGGAGGACTCGATGTTGCGGGGCCACCCCAGACGACACGCGCTCAGGGTACGTCCTCCCGTGCCCGCTTTGATCTCACCCGCCTAACAAAACAGACACTTATCCCGCCAGAAGGCTCCATAAATTACAAAGTGCGCATTTGCCTGGAGATCGGTCCGCGCCCCCGGAACAGCGGCCCACCCAGCCCCGACCTCGCCGCGCACCGTGGCCCAGAGAAGACCCGGCCCTCAGGGCAGCACCCTCGAGTCCGCTGTGTCCACATGTGGTCCATCGGCGTCCGCCCGCCTACGGCGGGAAAAGCCAGTCGAAGTTGGGCTCCGTGGCGTCGTCGTTCCGGCCGGCCTTGTCGTCGTCCTTCTCCGCGTCGTGCTTTTTGTCCTTGTCTTTGTCTTTGTTCTTGTCTTTGTCCTTGTCGTCCTCCTCACCACTGCCCTTGCGGAAGAACCCCCCGCCGGGCGCGGTGAACCTGTGCTCCGGCACCCCCCGCAACGCCTTTGTCATCGTGTCGCGCCAGATCGGCGCGGGGACGTCCGCGCCGTACACCTGCCCGAAACACCCCTCGCCGAGGCACACATTGCGCAGCGGATGCTTGTAGCCCCCGCGCGGGTCGCCGACCCAGACGGCGCTGGCCATGTCGGGGGTGTAGCCCGCGAACCAGGCCGAGGAGAAGTTGTCCACGGTGCCCGTCTTGCCCGCCGCCGGGCGGCCGATCTCGTTCCCCTTGGCGGTGCCCTTGGTCAGGACGCCGCCGAGGACGTGGTTGACGGCGTCGGCGACATCGGTGTCGATGGCCTGGTGGCATCCGGCACTCGGCACCTTGACCGGCCCTCGCGGGGAGCTGATGCTCGTGATCGCGATCGGTGAGCAGTACTTGCCGCGGGCGCCGAACGCCGCGTACGCGGCCGCCAGACGCACCGGTGAGACCGTGTTGAAGCCGAGCGTGAAGGACGGGTACTGCTGGAGCTTGCCGCCGGTGGCCTTCCGCATGCCGAGCCGGGTGGCCATCTTGTACGTCTCGCAGAGACCGACCTTGCGTTCGAGTTCGAGGAAGAACGTGTTCACCGAATGCCAGGTGCCCATCACGAGGCTGAAGTCCCGGCCCCCCTCGCCGTCGCCCGCGTTGCCGAGCGCGGTCGTGTCGCCGACGCGATGGCCGGCGCAGTCACGGAACCCGGTGGGGACGAACTCCTTCGGCGCGAAGAGCTTCTGCCCGAAGGGCATGTCCTGCCGCAGCGCCTCGGCGAGGGTGAACACCTTGAACGTCGAACCCGCCTGCATACCGAGGCTGGAGCCGTGGTCGGAGTCGGCGGCGAGGTTGACCCACATCATGCCGCGCTTGCTGCTGTCGCCCAGCTTCCGGTCGATCGCCATCGCGGTGATCTCGCCCGTCCCCGGCCGGACGAGGACCTCCGCCGCCGCCTTACCCGAGCTGTTCTTGGGCGGGACGTGGCGGTCCACGGCGTGCTGTGCGGCCTTCTGCATCTTGGGCTCGAGCGTGGTGTGGATCTGCAGTCCGCCCCGCTGCAGGAGCGCGCGGCGCTGCCGGAGGGTCTTGCCGAACACAGGGTTGCCCAGGATGTCACGCTGCACGTAGTCGCAGAAGAACGGCGCGGAACTGGTCACGCAGCCGTTCGGCGTCTTGGTGATCCGCAGGCGGACCGGCTTGGAGCGGGCGGCCGCCGCCTCGGCGGGCGTGATCACCTTGAGCTCGAGCATGCGGTTCAGCACGAGGTCACGACGCTCACGCCCGCGTTTGGGGTGCAGGTGCGGGTTGTAGGTCTGCGGCGAGCGGACGATCCCGGCCAGCGTCGCGGCCTGCTCGAGCGTGAGTGCCGCGGCGTGCACGTCGAAGTAGTGCCGTGCCGCGGCCTCGATGCCGTACGCGCCGTCGCCGAAGTAGGCGATGTTGAGATAGCGCTCCAGGATCTGGTCCTTGGTGAACTTCTTCTCCAGGCCCACGGCGTAGCGCAGTTCGCGCAGCTTACGGCCGGCGGTCGGTTCGAGGGCGCTGCGGCGCTCCTCGGCGGTTTCGGCCATCTCGGCGAGGGCGTTCTTGATGTACTGCTGGCTCAGCGTCGACCCGCCCTGGATGACGTCTCCGGCCCGCATGTTGGCGATCACGGCGCGGATGGTGCCCTTGATGTCCAGCGCACCATGCTCGTAGAAGCGGCTGTCCTCGATCGCCACGATCGCCCTGCGCATGACCGGCGCGACCTGGGTGATGGGCACCTCGACGCGGTTCTCGAAGTAGAACGTGGCGAGCTTGGTGCCGTCGGCGGCCAGGATCACCGAGCCCTGCGGCAGCGCGGGCGTCACCAGGTCGGCGGGCAGCGACTGGAACCCCTTGTTGGCCGCGCGGACGGTCAGCCCGCCCATGAGGGCGTACGGGAGCACGAGAAACGCCGTCAGGAAGCCCGCGATGAAGGCAACGGTCGCCAGTTCACGAAGCCGGACGAACGTATCTCCCGTTTTCACCCCCACAATCCGCGGTCATCCCCACACGGGCGGTAACCGGAAACCTTGAACGGCGTTTCGTCGGTTAAGGGCGCTCTGACGGCTTGATGGGACCGAGCGGCTATTCGCCGTCCGTGTCCTCCCAGTCCCGTACGCGGTCGTGGAAGCGTCTGGCGGCGGCACGCAGGTCCGCCTCGGGGTCCCGTCCCTCGTCACGCAGCCGGGAGACCAGCGCGAAGAGCTCGGCGCCCACGCCCTCGTCGG
>DASQPY010000078.1:0-2686 GCA_035643735.1 Actinoallomurus sp.
TCGACCCGTCGGCCAGCGCCTGGGCGTCCAGGCCCGCCGCCAGCTCCGCCGGGACGGTCACGACCTCGGCGCGTGCCCGCGGGCTCGTGTTGAACACCCGGCCCGGCCCGTCCGCGCCCGCGAGTGCGGCCATGGCGGTACGGATGATGCCTTCCAGCTCCGTACGGACCTTCGCGTAGGTGGCCTCCGCCTCGCGGTGCACCCAGGCGATCGAGCTGCCCGGCAGGATGTCGTGGAACTGGTTCAGCAGCACGATCTTCCAGAGCCGGTCCAGGTCCTCGTACGGGTAGTCGAGCCCGGTGAGCTTCGCGGCCGTCGCCGACCACAGCTCGGCCTCCCGCAGCAGGTGCTCGCTACGGCGGTTGCCCGCCTTCGTACGTGCCTGGGTCGTGTAAGTGGCGCGGTGCAGCTCCAGGTAGAGCTCGCCCGACCAGACCGCCGCGTGCGGGTACTCGGCGCGTGCGGCGGCGAAGAAGTCGTCCGGGTTCTCGACGACGACCTTCGGCGATCCTTCGAGGTCGCGCAGGCGCCGGGCCTTTTCCAGCATTTCCCGAGTGGGGCCGCCACCGCCGTCGCCGTGGCCGAACGGCAGCAGCGACCGCGTCCCGCCACCCTTGTCGGCGTAGTTGCGCACGGCATGCGCCAGCTCGGCGCCGGTGAAGGTGCCGTTGTAGGTGTCGGCCGGCGGGAAATGGGTGAAGATCCGCGTGCCGTCGATCCCCTCCCACCAGAACGTGTGGTGCGGGAACCGGTTGGTCTGGTTCCAGGAGATCTTCTGGGTGAGGAACCACTCGTTGCCGGCCAGCACGGCGAGCTGCGGGTACGCCGCGGTGTAGCCGAACGAGTCGGGCAGCCAGACGCCGCGGGTCTCCACCCCGAACTCCTCGAGGAAGAACCGCTTGCCGTGGACGAGCTGGCGGGCCAGTGCCTCGCCGCCCGGCAGGTTCCCGTCGGCCTCGACCCACATGCCGCCGACCGGCGCCCACTGTCCGGCCTTCACCGCCTCCCGCATGCGGCTGAAGATCTCCGGGTAGCGGTCCCTGACCCAGGCGTACTGCTGCGCCTGGGAGCAGGAGAACACCAGCTCGGGGTAGTCCTTGGCCAGCGCGGTGACGTTGGCGAAGGTCCGCGAGGTCTTGCGCTGGGTCTCCCGCAGCGGCCACAGCCAGGCGCTGTCGATGTGCGCGTGGCCGGTGGCGGAGATGGTGTGCGCGCTGGCGTTCGCGGGCCGGGCCAGGACGTCCGCCAGCGCGGCGCGTGCCTGCGCGGCGGTGCCTGCCACATCCTGGATGTCCAGGTCGTCCAGCATGCGTTCGAGCGCACGGAGGATCTCGTGGCGGCGCGGGTCGTCGGTGTGCAGCTCCCGCATCAGCTCCGACAGCACCTCGATGTCAAGCCGCAGATGCCAGACGTCCTCATCGAGTACGGCCAGGTCGGCGGCGCCGAACCGGTAGAGCGGCTCGTCCCCGGCGGTGTCCTTGTCGCCCAGGGGTGTGGGGACGAACCCGCCACCCAGGATGTCGGGGTTGGCGGCCATCTCGACCAGCAGCCCGACCTGCTCGCCGCCCGAGGCCGGGTCGCCGACCGGCACGTACTGGTTCATGGGCTCGATGCCCTTGATCGGCTTGCCGTCCAGGTCGTACACGAGTGCCTCGGCCTGGAAACCGGGACCGGCACCGATGAAGCCGAGATCGAAGATCGCCTCCACCCGGCGGTCCGCCCACTCGGCGGGCACCGTGCCGGTGGCACGTACCCAGCTCGTCGACCAGGGGCGCCCCCACGGTGCCCCGGGCTCGAACGGCTGATACCCGGCGGCGAGGGCCTCGGCGACCGGCACCGGCTCGTCTGGAACGTGCCAGACCTCGAGCGCCATCGGCCGCCGCGCCGCGTACGTCGCGGGCACGATGCGTTCGCGCACCACCCGGTCCAGCCGGTCCTCGACCTGCCTGCGATCGTCGTGCATCAGCGATTCGCCTTTCCTCGTAGGTACCCGAGCTGGGGAAAGTCCGTCTCGTAGCGCTCCAGGAGCCGCCGGGCCACGGTGACCGAGTCGACCAGCGGATGGGTCGCCAGGGCGCGCAGCGCGGCGGGCCGCGACCCGGTCGTGGCCGCCTCCAGGATCCCGCGCTCCACCGCCTTCACGGAGGTGACCAGGCCGAGTGCGTGGTCCGGGAGCGGGTCGGCGGTCACCGGCCGCGCACCGTTCGCGTCGACGAAGCAGGGCACCTCCACGACCGCGTCGGCGTCCAGGCCGGGCAGGGCGCCGCGGTTGCGCACGTTGAGGATCAGGGTGGTGCGCTCGTCGTGGGCGATCGCACGCATCAGCGCGAGCGCGACCTTCTCGTACCCGCCGGACTCCAGGTCGCAGGACTCGCGCTCGCCGGCGCCCGCGGCCTCGCGGTTCTCCGCCATGTAGGTGCGCTCGCGCGCCATCCGGGTGGTCTCCCATGCCTCCAGCGCGGAGCCGGGGCTGTCGGGGCTACGCGCGTAGAAGTCGCGCTGCTGGTCCAGCACGAGCGCGCCGCGGCTCTGCGGTGCGGTGCGCAGGGCGCTCACCGCGTCCCGGTTGAAGTAGTAGTAGTGCAGGTACTCGTTGGGAACCGCGGCGATCGCGCGCAGCCACTCGGCACCGAACAGCCGCCCCTCCTCGAATGAGGACAGCGCCGCGTCGTCGGCGAGCAGGCCG
>DASQPY010000079.1:0-9373 GCA_035643735.1 Actinoallomurus sp.
GGAGGCAGCCACGTCCCGGAGAGGAGGCCGGCGCGGTTGACGTCGTGCGTTCTGCGGGTAACGGCTCCGCCGGCGTCTCCTCTCAGCCCCTCCAGGGTCCGATGGATTCTGGCGACACCGTGCGGGACGCCGACGTACCCGATGGACGGGCCACCGGCCTCGGCGACCGAATCCACCACCGTGAACCGCCGCAGCCGCGTCTCGACGGCCGTGCGGAGCCGGACGAGCCGGCGATCGCCGCTGTAGTCCCACGCGAACCCCGCGCGCAGCCGTAACCGGTTCAGCGGACCGGCGAACGGCGGTGACGAGGGGCCGGTCAGCCACGATGAGACCGGCGAGGGCGGTGGCGCTGGCGCTGGCGCTGGCGAAAGTGTTTTCCACGATGTCCGGCGGGTGGCACCGGTGCTAATCGCGGCCTCGCCGGTGTCCGGGGACGGCCGGCGCGGTACGGTCGGTCCCGGCACGAACTGACGCGAGGTGCCCTCTACGCAGGGGGAGAATCGGGAAGCCGGTGCAATTCCGGCACGGGCCCGCCGCGGTGACCGGGGAGTCGCCATCCATGCGCGTACGCGCGGCCACTGGCCTGCAGGCCGGGAAGGCGGATGGTCAGGCGCTGATCCGGGAGTCCGAAGACCGGCCTCGCTCCACCGGCCGTCCCCACGGGCGGCCTGACGCAGCGGGAGCCTGCCCATGAACGCCGACATCTACTCCGTCATCCACGGCCGCCGCGACGTGCGCGCGGAGTTCACCGGCGAACCGATTCCCCAGCAGTCGCTCGCCCGGGTGCTGGCCGCCGCGCACGCCGCCCCGAGCGTGGGACTGTCCCAGCCGTGGGACTTCATCATCGTGCGGGACACCGTCGTGCGCCGCGCGTTCCATGACCACGTCGAGCGCGAGCGCGCCGTCTTCGCCGCCACGCTGACCGGCGACGCCGCCGAGCGCTTCGCCCGGATCAAGATCGACGGCGTGCTGGAGTCGAGCCTGTCGGTCGTGGTCACCTACGATCCCGCACGCGGCGGCCCCTCCGTCCTCGGCCGGCATGCCATCGCCGACGCCGGGCTGTACTCCGTCTGCCTGGCCATCCAGAACCTGTGGCTGGCCGCCACCGCCGAGGACCTCGGCGTCGGCTGGGTGTCCTTCTACCGCGAGCCGTACCTGAACGACCTCCTCGGCATCCCGGATGGTATCCGCCCGGTCGCCTGGCTGTGCCTTGGGCCGGTGACCCACCGTGAGACCGTGCCGGATCTCGAGCGACACGGCTGGCGCCGCCGGCAGAGCCTGGACACGGTCATCCACCACGACCGTTGGTAACCCGACGACGTCCGGCAGCGGCAGAACGCGGTCCGTCCCCTGGACGGGAACGGTCATCGTGACAGGGGAGCGCGGCGGAACCAGAGGTTGACCATCCCCCGTTTGAGTTCTGTGATCGCGCCGGCGTAGGCGCTGTACGCCGTCAGACGCTCTTGGCGCAACCTCTCAGCACGAGCGAACCCCTCGGCGCGATCTCGATTGCCATCGGCAGATCCCGCGCTGGAGACGGCGACCATTCCAGGACAGCCGTCACGGTCAGCCACAGACCCGGGCGCCAAAGATGATCCGCTGCCGTCACCGGGTGTCTCCTTCGCCCGGTGACGGCAGCGGCCGGCCTACCTGTCCAGCAGACGGAGGCGGTGTACCCCGCCCTGCTCGGTACCGGCGTACAGCCACCCGCCGTCGGGGCTGACGGCCAGGCCGAGCACGGCGGTGTTCTGCAGACCCGAGGAGACGTTCTGCCAGGTGAGCCCGCCGTCGGCCGAACGCAGCACGCCCCGGCCGCCGAGGGGCAGCCCGTTCTGCCAGTACGACGCGGTGCCCGCGTACAGCACGTCCGGATCGCGCGGCGACACCACCAGGGACGACACCCGCATCGCCAGCGGACCGGCGCTTCCCGTACGGAAGGTGCGGCCGCCGTCCGTGCTCACCCGCAGTACGGCACCACCGGCGACGATCCGCTGCGGCTTCCTGCGGTCGATGCTGATCGCCGACACGGCGCCGTCGGCGACCTTGGTGATGTGCGCGCCGCCGTCATCGGAGCGGTAGAGGCCGTCGGGCGTGCCGATCCACACGCGGTCGGCGATGCGCGGATCTCCGGCCACCGCGTCGACCCGGTGTCCCAGGACGTACTTGCGCCAGGTCACCCCGTCGTCACGGGTCACGTAGAGACCGTCCCCGGCCAGGCTGGTGAAGCCGACCACGACCTCCCGCCGATCGGCCGGATGGACCAGCAACGCGGTCGGCGTCTCGCCCATATGGCTGACGTCGGACCAGGTCACGCCACCATCGGAGGATCGCGACAGCCAGAGTCCGCGGAACGCGTCCGTGCGCACCTTCCACAGCACGCGGGGGTCGGACGGTGAGGTCGCGAGCTGGCCGATCGTCGTGCCGACGGTCCCCTCCTGCGCGTTGGTACCCCATTCGGGGTTCACGCTCTGGCCGGTCGGCAGCGCGGTCGCGGTGGTCCCGGTGTCGGTTGCGGCGACAAGCGCGGTCGTGCCGTCCTTCCGCTCGCCGAGCGCCAGCGCGTGCACCGAGGTGCCCTGCACGCCGATCCGGGTGTAGTGATCACCGCTGTCACCTGTCGAGTAGAGGCCGCCGTTCTCGGCCGACACCAGCGTGTCGTTCCCGAGCGCGCCGAAGTCGTCGTCGACCGGGCCCGTCGCGGGCTTGGGCAACGTGCTCCACGTGGTGCCGTGGTCACGTCCGACGAAATCCTGCTGGGTGCCGCCCACGTACACGGTCCCGCCGACCATCCGCACCGAGACGGCGTAACCGCCGTCCGGCCCGATGTCGTGGAGCACGCTCCACGTACGGCCGCCGTCACGTGAGCCGCGGACCACGCCGTCCGCGGCGGCGGTGACGACGAGGCGCGCGTCCGCCGCGACATCGACCGGAGTGGCTTCGCTGATCGTCAGGACCTGCTGCGCGGGGGCGAGATCATCGCCGGTCGCGTCGCGTACGGCCCAGACACCGCCGTACGCGCTCACGTACAGGTCGCCACCGGTCAGGGCAGCCCCTGTGACACCGGCGGGGAGCGTCACCGCGTGCGTGGTCCAGTGCGCTCCTCCGTCGTCGCTGCTCACGATGCCATCGGCCGTCACCGCGACCAGCGCGTGGCCGTCCGACAGCAGCGCGTCGATGTGGGTGTTGGGGAAGGCGAGGGTCTGCCAGGTACGCCCGGCGTCGCCGGTGGACAGCACCTTGCCCTCGTACGTCGGGTCGAAGGCGGTAGCGGAGTCGGCGGAGGCCCGGCCGTTCACCGCGTACCACATCCGCTTGGGGTCCTTCGGGTCGACGACGACAGTGCCGGTTCCGCCGGCCACCGGCAGCCGATCGAGCTGCTGCCACTTCCTGCCCCGGTCGGTGGTGAGCCACAGTCCGGCCTTGCCCGGCTGGGCGAGAACGAGCTGGTCGGGGGCTGCGGGTGAGGTCGCGAGCAGCCCGGCCTGGCCGTTCGGCCCGATCGGCTGCCAGCCGTGGTCGCCGCTCGCGGCCGCGACCACCTCGAACGTGCCGCTGCCCCACAGCGCCTGGCCGCCGGCCGTGGTGGCCCGTGCCTCGATCGTGTAGGCGCCGGCCTTCGGTCCGGTCACCGGGGCGCGGTACCAGCGCTCATGGTTGAGGGTGGTGGTCACGTCCGTGCGGTTCCCGTCAGGAGCCGTCACGGTCACCACCGGAGGCGTGGCCAGGTCCGCCGGGGCGTAGGCGAACACCTCCGCGTGCCCGTCGCTCGGATCGGGCGTGGTAGTCAGCAGCAGCGGTCGCAGCGCGAGCAGGTACGGTACGCGCAGCCGGTCACCCACCGTCACCCAGCCGCTGACGTCGGCGTCGGTGCCGGTGCGGTCCGCGGTGGCGTCGACGGTGACGGTGACACTCCGGCCGGCCGGGATCGCCACGCTCGCCGGGGTGACCTGGACCCGGCCGGGGCTGCCCGGGGCCGCGGAGACACCGAGACGCGCCTTGACGGTGGAACGCCCCTGGTTGGTGAGCGTGACGGTGGCCGTGGCCTTCGTGGTGCGGTCGCGCAGGTCGGCCAGGCCGAACGAGACGGTCGGAGGCTGGGCCGTGACCGTCGCGTCGGCCGCGGCGGCCACGTCGAGGCGGCCGCTGCCCTGGGTCATCGGATCGGTGCCGGTCAGCGGTTTCGCGGCGCCGATGAGCGTGGCCGCCACGTGCTCCGTGCCGAGCTGGGACAGCAGTGCCGCGGCGCCCGCCACGTGCGGGGACGCCATGCTGGTGCCGGACATCCGGTACTCACCGGAGGGCCACAGGTCCTTCGGCACGCTCGACCGGATCTCGACGCCCGGTGCGACCAGGTCCGGCTTGAGCGTGTAGCGGGTGGTCGGGCCGCGGGAGCTGAAGTCGGCGATCTGGTCGGTGACGTCCTTGCCGCTGATGGTGATCTGGACCTTGCCCTGCGCGCTCAGCCGGCCGAGCTCGGCCCACTGGGTCTCGTCGACGCCCAGTACGACGATCTTGTCCATGCGCAGGTCGTCGCCCGAGACGAGGGTCCGTGGCGTGGCCGGCTGCACCCCGGTACGCTGCGGACCGGCCGACCCGCCGGAGGAGTACATGAGAGCGGCGATCGCGCCGCGGTCCTCGGCCTCACGGGCGAGTTCGGTGCTGCCGACCTGCGCGGAGTAGGCGACGATCCTGCCGTGGAGGTCGCCGGCCTTGGCGAAGTCGGCGGGTTCTCCCTGGCCGAGGTCGACGAGGGTGCCGGTGACGGGCTTGGCCGGTGGGTTCGCCGAGTATCCGGCGCGGGTCGTCTGCAGTTCCTCGCCGGTCCGGGTCAGCCGGGCGGTCGGCATCCGCACCCCGCTGAACGAGGCTCCGACGGCCACCACCCCGTCCGCGGCGGCGGGCGTGCCGATCGTCGACGCTCCCGGACCCGCGTTGCCGGCCGCCGCGACGACGACCACGCCGGACTGCGCGGCGTGGGTGGCGGCCTGCCCGAGCGGGTCGGTGCCGTCGCCCGCGCCGCCGAGGCTCATGTTGACGACCTGGGCGCGGTGCGGGTTGGCCGGGTCGACGGCGGCCTCCAGGCCCGCGAGGATGTCCGACTCGTAGCCGCCGCCGTCGGCGTCGAGCACCTTGTAGGCGGTCAGCGAAACACCCGGCGCGGTCTGCGCGATGATGCCGGCGACGTGGGTGCCGTGCGCGTTGTCGTCGGCGGGGTCGTCGTCGTTGTTGACGAAGTCGTGTCCTCCGACGACCTTCCCCGCCAGATCAGGGTGGGCGGCGTCGATACCGGTGTCGATGACCGCGACGGTGACGCCGGAACCGGTGACGTGATGGCCCGACCGGTCCTCGCGCTTCCAGACGTCCGGCGCGCCGATGAGGCCGATGTTCGCGTCGGCGGTGGCCTTCATCGGCAGGTCCGGATAGACGGCCTTCACGCCGGGCAAGGCCCGTACGGTGCCGAGCTCGCCGGCGGGAACCGTCGCGGCGACCGCGTTGACGAGCCGGGAGAACTGCCGCGAGGGACGCAGGGTGACGCCGGCCTTGTCGGCCTGGTCGCGCAGGCTCTGCTGCGGGGAACCGGAGCGCGCTCCCGCCGCGGCATCGAGCTGGATGATGACCCGCTCGCCCGCACGCGTCTCGGCGTCGGCGGTTCCGCCGGCGGCTGGAATGGCCGTGGCCGTGGCCAGCAAGGCCACGGCCAAGAGGGACCGCAGCCCTCGTCTCTTGATCATCGGCCCACAATGACCTTCGCGGGACAATGCCGACAATCGTTATGCGTGGCTCATTGCGGCCGATGGCACATAGCGGACACGATTCCGGCATGCTTCAGGACGGCCGGATTCTGGCACCGCTCGACGTGACCGCCTTCGACGAGAAGGTGTACCGGGAGTTGCTGTCCGTCTCGGAGGCCACGGCGCGGGAGCTGGCGTCCCGGCTCGGCTGCGGACCGGACCGGCTGGTCGGGGCACTGGATCGGTTGCGCGCCCGTGGCCTGGTGAGCCGGCTCTCCGGCCGGCCGCGACGCTATGCCGCCGCCGAGCCGGACGTGGCGCTGGAGACCCTG
The DNA here is from genome assembly GCA_035643735.1 of Actinoallomurus sp. Classification (GTDB taxonomy): domain Bacteria; phylum Actinomycetota; class Actinomycetes; order Streptosporangiales; family Streptosporangiaceae; genus Actinoallomurus. The sequence goes on from DASQPY010000079.1 coordinate 6,065, forward strand.
ATCCGGCACCGGGAGCAGGGGCTGACGCAGCTGCGTACGGCGGCGGCCGAGATGACGGTGCTGTTCCGCAAGGAGCGCGCCGGCCAGGCGGGCGCGGTCGAGATCGTCACCGGGCGGGACGAGGTCGCCCGCCGATTTCTCCGCCTGCAGCACGCGGTGCGGGAGGACATGCGGATGCTGGACCGCCCGCCCTACGTCCTGGCCGTCACCAACCCGGTCGAGCCCAGCGCACTCCAGCGCGGCGTACGCTGGCGCGCCGTCTACGCGCCCGAGGCACTCGAACAGCCCGGCGCGCTGGACGACATCCACAAGATGGCGTCACTGGGAGAACAGGCACGGGTGACCGGCGGCATCCCCGTCAAGCTGGCCATCGCCGACCACGACGCCGCCCTGGTGACCGTGCACATGGAGCAGGCCACCACGGAGGCCGCGCTCGTGTACTCCTCGGCGTTGCTGGACGCCCTCATCCAGTTCTTCGAGTTCACGTGGGAACAGGCCGCCCCCCTCGGCGCGGACCCGCAGTCGCCGCTCGCCGAGGAGGACCGCAGGCTGCTCACCCTGCTGCTGGCCGGCCTCAAGGACGATGCGATCGCCCGCCAGCTCGGGCTGAGCACCCGCACCATGCGGCGGCGGATGAAGAATCTGATGGACCTGCTCGGAGCCGACAACCGTTTCCAGGCCGGCGCCCAGGCCGCCCGCCGTGGCTGGATCTAGCGCCTGTTCCGAAGTCCGCTGGCGAACCAAGCCCGGCCAGGTCTCTGGATGGTGGCTGAGCTGCGAACCGCTCACCTTGGCGGCCTTACGGACGACTTCGTTGTTCGTCCCGTGCACGCCGGGGGTGTAGATCAGGCAGGCCGCCGCCTCAAGGATTCGCTCTTGCGTCACCCGCCCCCTGGGCGTCAGGCGGTGAGGTCGTCCGTCCGCGACTGTTATGTCTCTACCTTAACCGAAGTGGGCTTGACAGCCCAGAGTTGACGGTGTTCGCGCCGATCAGGCCGGTCACGTACAGGACGTCGGGGTATTCCGGCGCTCAGCCGGTCGCGGTTGATGGTGTCCAGCCAGACTGAAACTCCCTGCGCAGCGAGCTCCCTAAGCGGATCCGTGGTGGTCATCCCACGTTCCAGGTGAGCTGTTAGCGAACGATGTACGGGCGCTTGGAATTCTCGAGCACTATCGGGTGGGACCGAAGCGTTCGACGCGGATGCGGTGGGTGTCCACGCCGAGGTCGAGGAGAAGCGTGGTGGCGCCGTCACAGAAGCCGGGCGAGCCGCAAACGTAGATCTCGCGGTCGGCGTCGAGTATCGGCTTGAGGTCGTCGGCGCTCAGTCGTCTGGCCGGGCGATGCGATCCTGCGGGGGCCTGCCGGGTGTGGACGATCGATGTTTCGGGCCCGGTGATCTCGTCGGCGTAATACAGATCGGCCGGGGTGCGGACGGACACGACCAGCCGTACAAGATCGGGGTGTCCCTGGGCGCGGGAGTGCCGCAGCATCGACATCAGCGGAACCACACCGGACCCGCCGGCGACACCGAGGATCGGCGATTCGCCGTCCCAGGCGAAGAAGCCGCCGATCGGACCGCGGACTTCCAGCTCGTCCCCGACTTCGACGACCTCGTGCAGGAACCCCGACACCTCGCCACCGGGCAGCAGCTCGACGGTCAGCTCGATCGCACTGCCGTCTGGGGCGCTGGCCACTGAGTACGATCGCTGAGCGCGGTAACCATCAGGCGCGATCAGTCGCACTACGTAATGCTGGCCGGCCAGATGCCGATGGGGGGCAGCGAGTTCGAGCCGGAACGTCTTGGCGGTGCGGGTCTCGACCCGGACATCGGTGACCGTGGCGGTCTGCCACGGGGTTGGCATTGCCATCAGTCCCCCTGATACCGCTGCTCGAGCCACGGGTCACCGTGGTCGTGGTAACCGTTCTGCTCCCAGAAGCCGGGCTCGTCCTCGGCCATGAGCGTCAACCCCGACACCCACTTGGCGCTCTTCCAGAAGTACAGGTGCGGAACCAACAGCCGCGCCGGCCCGCCGTGTATGGCCTCCAAGGGTGCGTCGTTGACGTCCCAGACCACCCAGGCATGGCCGTCGGTGACGTCCTCGATCGGAAGGTTCGTTGTGTAGCCGGTATGCGAGCGCGCCATCACGTACGCCGCGTCGTCCTGGAGGCCGGCGATCTCCAGCAGGGTGTCCACGGAGACGCCTTCGAAGGTCATGCCGAACTTCGACCAGGTGGTGACGCAATGAATGTCGCCTTCGTACCGGCTGCCGGGAAGAGCGCGGATCTCATCCCAGGTCCACGTCGTCGGAGTGCCGACCAGACCGTCGACGGTGAACGTCCAGTCCTTGGTGGCGAGCGACGGGGTCGCCTCGACGTGCAGTACCGGCCAGTCGTCACCCGCGTCGTACTGGCCCGGGGGCAGCCGGGAGTCCCTCCCGGAACGCCCACGACCGACGAAGCCTCTGGTGATAGGCATGTTGTCCTTGTCCAGGTCTCGATCAATGAAGGGTCAGTGAACCATACATTGACCGGACCATCAGGTCCAACTATGGTAGTAGACCACGGTCTGCGATTCTGGCCACATTTCCTGTTAGAAGGCCAATTGATCGGTCCATCCCCGGGGGAGTTAGACCCCCAATAACTGGACTTGAGGGCCCAGTTTCACGGGTCATGGCTTGCTCGGGAACGACTGGTGGAGGCCGCGCCTCGGACGCGCCGACCTTTCTCGAAGGAAGATCACGTGGAATCTCGCTTCGATGGCCTGCGCGCCCTGTTCTTCAACGGCCGGGCGCCGGCGGACGTCCGCGATCCGGTGCCGTCCCTTGCTGGAGTCGGACCGAGCAGGGCAGGTTTTACACTGGTTTCAATCGTCCATATACCACCCCTAGCGCCGGACTCTCACCAGTCACATTGGTATCTGCTGGATGACAAGTGCGGACTATATAGTCCAGTCTGTATATCCGTTACACATAATGCAGATCTGAACTGATGAGTCGAGCGATCGGACAGCCGAGCTTGTCTCGCCCGGAGAGGCGGGGGATGAGCAGGGAGCAGACGGTCGCCGAGAAGGATCGTCGAACAGAGCAGCGTCACCGGTCTTCGCTTCACTGAACTGGGCCGTGGGGCGGTGTTCACCGGACGCTGTCGGTAATCACCACCGTGATGGAACTGCGCAGATGACACTTGCAATCAGGTACGCGGCCAGATCGGACGTCGGTCTTCTCCGCGAAGACAACCAGGACTCGGCGTACGCCGGTCCTCGCCTTCTCGCGGTCGCCGACGGCCTGGGTGGGCACGCCTACGGTGAG
>DASQPY010000080.1:0-5327 GCA_035643735.1 Actinoallomurus sp.
CTTCAGCATGATGATCGTTCCGCTGCGGAAGCCGCTGCGCCCGATGGACAACGCCAAGGACACCGACCCGGACCTGTGAGGAAGGGGACCCGGCGCGGGGCCGTCCGGGAGAGTCCGGCGGCCGCGCACCGAGAGCCCGCCACGCGTCACGCCGGGGAGTTCAGCAGGATGTTGAAGAGGTTCGCGGCGTTCGGGGTGCCCAGTCCGGTCGACAGGTCGTACCCGGCGGTCGCCGGGTAGTAGAGGTTGTTGCCGGTGACCACGTCGTAGTAAGGGGTGTTCGTCCCTCCCTGTCCGATGACGTGGTAGAAGGTGTCTGGCGCGTACCAGTAGGCCTGTTTGCGGGTCAGCATGCCCTGGTTCATCAGCGCCATGCCGGCCGCCCAGATCGGGGTCGCCGCGCTCGTGCCGCCGAATCCGTGCCACTGGCCCCGGTAGAACACCGGCAGGTCGATCGCCGCGGCCGACACGTCGGGCACCTGCCGGTATCCGGTGGAGTACTGGTTGGCGACGCCGGACCCCGCCTGGTACGCGGGCTTGGGGAAGACCTTGCTGACGCCGCCGCCGCTGCCCCACTGGTTCTCGCACTTGGACAGGTTCGACCGGTCCGACCAGACCTGCTCCTGCGCCCGTGTGCCGGGGGCGCCGAACCGCATGCGCGTACCCCCGACGGCGACCGCCCAGGAGGACGTCGAGGGGAAGGACACGTCCAGCGGTCCGTACATGCGGTCGCCGTACGCGCCGCAGTCACCGGTGGCCACGAACACCGTCATGTGCTCGGCCTCGGTCAGGATGCGCAGATTCTGGTCCACCGCCTGCATGGTGGCCTGCGACATGAAGCCCTCCGCGCCACCGAGGCTGATGCTGACGACGCTGCCCGGGTGCGGGGCGGCGTAGTTGTCGTCGATGATCCGCTGCAGGGCGTTGTTGAACGCGGTCCACGAGTCCGATCCGGAGCCGGTGTTCAGCAGCGCCGGATCCTCCTGGTAGTCCACGATCCGCACGCCCGGCGCCAGCCCGGCCAGCATCTCGATGTCCAGGGTGGCCTCGCCGCCGGGTGGGGGAGCGGCCGCGCCGAGGTTGACGTTGGTGAGGGAGATGTGGGAGTTCGAGCAGCCGTTGTAGGTCGCGATGTCGCGGGGGTCGTACCCGTCCATCTCGACGAGGTTCACCGTCATGTTCTCGCCGTGCCAGCCCTGGGCCCACAGGCGGTCGTAGCCGTACGCCGCGGCGATCTTCTGGTACGTCGCGGCGTATGCCGGGAACCGCCCGCAGTTGCCGGCCTTCGCCGGGGCGGTGAGTGCCGACGGCGCTCCGGCCCGGGTGTGCGGCGCCACGCTGTAGCTGTCGAGTCCCGTGACGGCCAGAACATAGCCCGCGATCTGGGTGGGGACGACCGGCATGTGGACCGGGTCGGGCGTGAAGTAGGACCGGCCGTTGAGCTTGTGCGTCACGAATGAGGTCTGCAGGAGCCGCCCCGCCACGCCCGCCTTGACGTCGAACGACACGCTGGTACGGGTCTTGCTCGGCTTGGCCTGGATGTGCGCGCTCGCCAGGTACGCATCGATCTTTTTCATCTCGTCGTCGGTGACGCCGAGCTTCTGGGCGAGGCCCTGTGCTCCCTGCTTGGTGCTCTTGCCGTGCCCCATCTGCTTCCACGCCGCGTCGCTGATCTTCAGCGTGACCCCGACGTGAAGCGTCTGGCCGGCCGGGACCCTTCCGGTGATCGGCGCGCTCAGCGCCTGTTTGGGCAGGCCGAGGTTCAGCGGGGTGAACTTCAGCGATGACGCTTTGGTCGGTGTCGAGGACGGTTCACTCGAATTTCCCGATCCCCCGCATCCGCTCAGCACCGTGAGTGCGAGCATCACCCGGAGAACTGCGGCCCGGCGATTACGCACGGATCTCCCCTGTTCCTTCGTCTGTGATTCCGTCGCGCACGTCCTGGTCGCTCGCCTCGGCGACCCATTCCCGCAGGTCTCCGCCGCCGGATCGGGCGGCGTCCGGCCGCTGGACGGGCCGGTGTGGACCCGGTAGCCATTTCGCCACACCTGGCACGTGTGCACCGATACCTTGGCAGACCGCCAAACGCGGCAGCAACACTTCAATGAACGTCGAACGGACCTTGCCTCTCATATCCGCTTATGACGCCCGTGGCGCCATTTCGGTGCCGCAGCGGATGGCCCGTCTTCGGGAACCGGCGGCGCATTTTCGTGCGGGAGGGCGCCTTGTGGGGTATTTCAGGCCGACTGTACGGTTTGTTGCGGTCCTAGCGAACAGTGTCGGGGGGCGTCGTGCGTGGTCCGCTCGAGAGCGGGGAGGCCGTCGGCAGGACGGCCGGCTTCGTCAACGGTGAGGTCTCCTTCTGGTACCGCCAGGCGGGTCTGCCCTCCGCCCGCGGCTCGCTGCCGGGCCCGCGTGAGTACGACGTGTGCGTCGTCGGCGGTGGGTTCACCGGCCTGTGGACCGCCTACTACCTGAAGCGGGCCCGCCCCGGCCTGCGCGTCGCCGTCCTGGAGAAGGAGTTCGCCGGGTTCGGCGCCTCCGGGCGCAACGGCGGCTGGCTCACCGCCGAGCTGGCCGGCTCGCCCGCGCACTACGCACGCGCGCACGGCCGCGAGGCGGTCGTGGCGCAGCAGCGGGCCATGTTCGAGAGCGTCGACGAGGTCATCAGGGTCGCCTCCACCGAGGGGATCGAGGCCGACATCGTCAAGTCCGGCGTGCTCAACGTCGCCACCAACCCGGCCCAGCGCCGCCGGCTGCACGAGGAGCTCGCCGAGGCCCGCGACCGGGGTTTCGCCGAGGCCGACCTGCGTCTGCTCGGCGCGGATGAGCGTGAGGAACGGCTCCGCGTCGCCGGGGCGCTCGACGCCACGTTCAGCCCCCACTGCGCGCGCGTGCAGCCCGCCCGCCTCGTCCAGGGGCTCGCCCGTGTGGTCGAGGCGCTCGGGGTGGACATCTTCGAGTCCACGACCGTCACCGAGATCCGCCCGCGTCAAGGCGGCCGGCCGGCTGAGGCGGTGACCGCCCGCGGCAACGTGCGGGCGGAATACGTCATCCGGGCGACCGAGGGCTTCACCGCCGGCCTCGCGGGCCAGCGGCGCCAGTGGCTGCCGATGAACAGCTCCATGATCGTCACCGAACCGCTGGGCGAGGACGTCTGGGAGCGCATCGGCTGGGCGGGGAACGAACTGCTGGGCGACCACGCCCACGCGTACGTCTACGCGCAGCACACCGCGGACGACCGGATCGCCATCGGCGGCCGCGGCGTCCCGTACCGGTTCGGTTCAGGCTGGGACCGGCGCGGCGCCACCCAGCCGAAGACCGTCGCCGCGCTCGGGCGGATGCTCGGCGCGCTGTTCCCCGCCGCGGCCGGAGCGCCGGTGGACCACGCGTGGTGCGGCGTGCTCGGCGTCCCGCGCGACTGGTGCTCGACCGCCCACGTCGACCACGACACCGGTCTCGGCTGGGCCGGTGGTTACGTGGGGACGGGGGTCGCGACGACCAACCTGGCCGGGCGTACGCTCCGCGACCTCGTGCTCCGCGAGGACACGGCCCTGGCGGGTCTGCCCTGGGTCGGCCGCCGGGTACGCCCGTGGGAGCCCGAGCCCCTGCGCTGGATCGGCGTGCAGCTCATCTACACGCTCTACCGCGCGGCGGACCGGCGGGAGAACGCCGGGCGCTCCCGTACGTCCGGCTACGCGCGGCTCGCCGGTCTGATCTCGGGCCGCTGAGTCACAGGGGCCACGAGACCGGCGGTCACAGCGGAGGCCGGCGCTCGCCGTACGCCGTGGCCTGCTCGAACGCGTGCCCGGCCCGCAGCACGGCGAGATCGGCGCGGTGCGGCCCGATCACCTGCAGCCCGACGGGCAGGCCGTCCGCGGTGAAGCCGCCCGGAACGGACAGGGCCGGGCAGCCGGTCGCGGAGATGAGGTACGCCGAGCGCATCCAGTCGACGTAGGAGCCCATCGGCTCGCCGGCGACCTCGGCCGGGTACTCGATGTCCGCGTCGAACGGCACGACCTGGCAGACGGGCGCGAGCAGCAGGTCATAGCGCTCGAAGAACTCCCGTACGCGGTGGTAGAGGCGTGTGTGCAGGACCTCGGCCCGCCCGACGTCCGCGCCGGTGAGGCGGCGGCCGTCCTCGATGTTGGCCACGAGCGTGGCCTTCATCCGGTCGCGGTGGCGGTCCATGACCGTGCCGAGCCCGAGCTCGAACTGCCAGGCCCGCAGGACGCGGAAGGCCTCGTCGGCGCCGGACAGGTCCGGGCACGCCTCCTCGACCACGCAGCCGAGCTCGGTGAAGACCTTGACCGCGGGTTCGAGCGTGGCGACGACGTCGGGCTCGAACGGGATCAAGCCGTCCAGCCGGGGAGCCCAGGCGACGCGCAGCCCGCTCAGGTCACGGTCGAGCGGGCCCGCGAACGCCGATCCGGGCGTCTCCAGCGCGATCGGCGAGCGGGGATCGGGGCCGGCGAGCACCGACAGGAGCAGCGCGACGTCGGCGACGTCGCGCGCCATCGGCCCCTGGACGCCCATGGACCCCCAGGCCGCCTCGTTCGGCCAGCTCGGCACCCGGCCCGGCGACGGCCGCAGCCCCACGACGTTGCAGAACGAGGCGGGATTGCGCAGCGACCCGCCCATGTCGCTCCCGTCGGCCAGCGGTTGGAGGCCGGCGGCGAGCGCCGCCGCGCCGCCACCGCTGCTGCCACCCGCCGAGCGGGAGAGGTCATAGGGGTTCCGCGTCGTGCCGAACACCGGGTTGAACGTGTGCGACCCGGCGGCGAACTCGGGCACGTTGGTCTTTCCGAGCATGACCGTGCCGGCGGCGCGCATCCGCTCGATGACCAGCTCGTCCCGCGCCGGGACGTTGCCGGCGAGCAGCGGCGAGCCGGAGGTCGTCCGCACCCCGGCGGTCTCGTGGGTGTCCTTGTGCGCGACGGGCAGGCCATGCAGCGGCGGCGGCTCGGCACCGCCGGCCAGCGCCGCGTCCGCGGCGTCCGCCTCGCGCAGGGCCCGCTCGGCCGTGAGCGTCACGATCGCGTTGATCCGCGGGTTGACCGCCTCGATCCGCGCCAGATGAGCCTCGGCCACCTCACGTGCCGACAACTCACGCGCACGCATCCTGCGGACCAGCTCACGCGCGCTCAGGAAGCAGATCTCGTCCGTCAACGAGCCCTCCGAAATCCGACATCGACCTTGTCACCACCCATCTTTGGCGCCCCTGAGCCCCCTGTCCACCTCGGACAGGGGGCGCCGGCTGGTCTCAGGGGTGGGGATAGGTCTCGAACACCCCGTCGGGGTCGTACCGGGCGCGAAGTGACTGGAAG
>DASQPY010000081.1:0-11540 GCA_035643735.1 Actinoallomurus sp.
TCGCCGGGCGGATCGCCGGCCCGTGCCGGCCTGGCGGATCGCCAGGCCGGCACGGGCCGCCAGCACGGCCTCACGTTCAGTCAGAGCTCATACACGGTTAGCGGCCGCGCCTGCGCGAGTCTTACCTTCGGCCTCTTGCAAGGTGTCACCGCGCATGCCGGCGCTACCGTGTGGCCAGGCGGGTGTGTGTGGCGCAGCGTAGTGTGAAGGTGAACACCGTCGTCTCGCCGACCTGACATCGCGTTCCTGGCGTGGCGCGAAGCCGGTCGGACTTCGACTCGTCCTCAGGAGAGTCGTGATGCGTGCCATCATCATCGAAAAATTCGGCGGACCGGACTGCCTGGTCTACACCGAACTCCCTGACCCCGAGCCCATCGCCGGTCATGTCGTTATTGATATCAAGGCATTCGGCATCAACCACGCTGAAATGCACATGCGGAGAGGCGAATGGGCCGAGGCCGCAAAAGTGAGCGGCATCGAATGTGTCGGGTTGGTAAAAGCCTGCCCCGGTGGAGAGTTTCCCGTCGGCGCCAAGGTCGCGGCACTGATGGGAGGCCTGGGCCGTACCATCAACGGCAGCTACGCCGAATACACCCGAGCGCCGGCATCCAACGTGGCACTCATCGAGTCCGATCTGCCCTGGGATCGGCTCGCCACCATCCCCGAGACCTATGCGACCGCCTGGACCTGCCTGTTCCGCAACCTGGAGATCGCCCAAGGGCAGACACTGCTCATCCGCGGGGCGACTTCGTCCTTCGGTCAGGCCGCGATCAGCCTCGCGGTCAACGCCGGCGTACGAGTCATCGGTACCACGCGCGATCCTGGGCGCTTCGCCATGCTGGAGGCACTCGGGGCGGAGCGCGCCGAACGGGAGGGGCCCGAACTCTCCCAGCGAATCGCCGAGGCCAAGCGGCTCGACGCGGTACTCGACCTGGTGGGCAACAGCACCATCCTCGATTCGCTGGCCCTGCTGCGGCGCGGCGGGCGCGCCTGCCTGGCCGGCTGGCTGGGCGGTCTCGACCCGATCCCCGACTTCAACCCGCTGCTGCAGATGGCGAGCGGGGTCTACCTGACCTTCTTCGGGAGTTTCGTCTTCGGAACCCCTGGATTCCTGCTGTCCGACGTTCCCTTGCAGGAAATCGCCGAGCAGGCGGCGGCGGGTCGCATCAACGCCACGCCGTCGCGCGTATTCCGCTTCGATCAGGTACGCGAGGCGCACCGCGTGATGGAGGCCGGCCAGGCCCAAGGCAAGATGGTCGTCGTCAACGTCTGAACCGCGAACTCACGCGCGACGGTCACCGCGGTGCCCGCGTGCCGACGAGCACGCGGGGGCATCATGCCGCCAAGGTATTGAACTATCGCCTACGACACCGATGGGCACGCGAACCTGGCCCGCGCCCTCGACACGCCGATCGCCACCGGCGAGATGCTTTCCAGCGTCGCCGAGCACGTCGGTCTCATCGATGCCGGCGCGGCCGATGTCGTACAGCCCGACGCGCCCCGCATCGGCAGCATTACCCCGTTCCTCAAGCTCGCCGCCTACGCGGAGAACAAGCAGCTGGAGATCGCACCGCACTTCGCGATGGAGATTCACCTGCACTTCGCCGCCGCGTATCCGATCGGCCCCTGGGTCGAACACTTCGACTGGCTGGCGCCGTTGTTCAACGAGCGTCTGGAGGCGCGCGACGAGGAAGCGGCCCTGACCGTCGGTACCGGAATCCGTAGCGTGCCTGTGCGGCCTCGGCCAGCATGACGATCGACTCCGGGTCGAGGGCCTGGCATCGGCGAAGCCGTTCCCAGTCGTCGGCGGCCTGGTCCTCGACGACGTACGGAAGGCCGGTCGCAGTGCGGTCGCCGACGTAGAAACAGGTAGCCGAGCACCGGTACGGCGTCCCGCTGCCGGCCGTCGCCGAGCAGCTCGGCGACGGGGACGTTCAGATGCTGACCGGGAATCCGCGCTGCTGGACCTGCCCACTCCCGATGATCTCCATCACACGGCCCGGTCACGCCCGCGAGGTGGCGCCCGGGTCGAGCCGGGGGAAGGAGCGCGCCTTCGCCCGGCTCCCGCCGATCGAGGTCGGGCGCAGCCTCCTGAAAGAACCAGCCCCAGCGGACTCGTGGAAAGACTGATCGCAATGCCCCTGCTCATCGTGGCGCTCGCCGTAGTGCTGCTGCTCGTGATGATGATCAAGTTCCGGATCAACGGCTTCATCGCGCTGTTCCTCGCCGCCCTGTTCGTGGGCCTGGCGCGGGGTCTGTCGCTTCCCAAGATCTACGACGCGATCGTCACCGGCGTCGGTGACCAGCTCGATGAGCTGATCCTGGGGTTCGGCGCCATGCTCGGCAAGGTGCTCGCCGACAGCGGCGCCGCACAGCGGATCGCCACCTCGGTGGTCAACGTCTTCGGTATCAACCGCGTCCAGTTCACCATGGTCCTGACCGCGACCTGCATCGGCATCTCGCCGTCGTGACCGTCGCCGTCGTGACCGCCGCCGGCATCGTGCTTCCCCTCGTGCACAGTTCGGGAACCGCGCCGGAACTGACGGTGCCGGCCGTCACCTGCGGCAACATTGCCGCCAGCCGCGTCAACGACCCCGGATTCTGGCTATTCAAGCAGTACCTGAACCTCTCGGGGCTGGATGCGATCAAGATCCGCACGACCTACACGTCGGCCCTGGCACTGCTCGGCCTCGGGGGCGTCCTCCTCATGAACACCTTCGTCGGCTAGGCCGTGTCTGTCAGACACGGCCCAGGCCCTGGCCGCGGCTGATGCCCGTACCGCGACCGCCGGACTGCGTGGCATAGCAACAGATCCAGCCGGGTTCGTCCAACGTTCCACTGCGCGACCTCCCCTGGCAAACCTTGATCTTTAGGTTCATTTGCTGAAGATCAAGTCAAGGGAGACCGACATGCGCAGTAGCCCCGCAGTACGGGGTCGCGGGATCAGGAAGTCCTTCGGTGACGTGGTCGCCCTCGACGGTGTCGACCTCGACGTGGCGGGCGGGCAGGTCCACGGCCTGCTCGGCCCGAACGGCGCCGGCAAGACGACGCTCCTCGGTCTCCTGCTGGGTCTGGCGGTCACGGACAGCGGCAGCCTCGAGATCCTCGGTACGCCGGTCGGGCGGACGCTCGCCGTCCCCGACGGCGTCGCGGGCTTCGTGGACGGGCCCGGGCTCTATCCGTCGCTCACCGCGCGGCAGAACCTCTCGGCCCTGGCCTCGCTGCGCGGGCACGACGCCGGCAGCGCCGCAGGCGTCGACGACGCGCTGGAGCAGGTCGGGCTCACCGACGTCGCCGACGACCGCATCCGGGGATTCTCGCTGGGCATGCGCCAGCGGCTCGGGCTGGCCGCCGCGCTGCTCACCACACCACGGCTGCTCGTGCTCGATGAGCCGTCCAACGGTCTTGACCCTGCCGGCAAGCACCACGTGCACCGCGTCATCAGCGGGCTCGCCGCGGACGGGACCGCGGTGGTCCTCTCCAGCCACCGGATGGACGACCTCGCCGCGCTGTGCTCGGAGGTCACCGTCCTCGCCACCGGGCGGGTCGTCTTCTCCGGGCCGGTGAGCAAGCTCGCCGCCCAGAGCGGCGAGCTCGAATACCGGGTGCTCACCTCCGACCCGGCCGCCGCCCATCGGGTGGCGCTGGACATGCCGGGGCTCCACGTCGCGTCCAGTCGCGACGGCGTCGAGCGGCCGGACGCCGACGTACTGGTGGTCCGCGGGCCTGTGCCGGTCATCGAGGAGCTGGTGGTGCGGCTGGTGCAGGCCGACGTGGCACTGCGGGAGCTGGCGCCCGTGGTGGCGCCGCTCGAGGCCGCGTTCCTGGCCCTGACCGGGGCCGGGCAGACCGACGAGGAGGACCTGTCGTGACCGAGCCGACCGCGACCGTCGCGCCACCCCGGGTCGGGGCCCGGCCGACGCCGGTGATGCTCGGCTACCGGTTCGAGCTGGTCAAGTTGCTCTCCCAGTGGCGGATCCGCCTGCTGCTGCTCGCCTGCTGGATCGCCCCCGCGATCTTCGTGGCCGCGGTGAGCCTGCAGAGTGCACTGCCGGCCGACACGGTCTTCGGCCGCTGGATGAACGCGACCGGCTGGGCGGGAGCACTCGTCGTACTGGACTTCTCGCGCAGCTGGGCGCTCCCGCTCCTGACGGCGCTGGTCGCCGGTGACGTCTTCGCGGCCGAGGACCGGCTGGGCACCTGGCGCCACCTCCTCGTGGCGGTCCGCTCGCCGCGGCGGATCTTCGTGGCGAAGGGCCTCGCCAGCCTCACCGTGCTCGTGCTGCTGGTGGCCGGGCTGGCCGGATCGGGCATCGCCGGCGGGCTGGCCGCGGCCGGCAACCGGCCGCTCGTCGGTCTGGACGGCCATCTGCTCGCCCCGGCTGACGCGGCCGGCACGGTCCTGCTCGCGTGGGTCTGCGTGCTGGCGCCGACGCTGGCGTTCGCCGCGATCGGCCTCCTCGGCTCGGTGGCCCTGGGCCGCTCCACGATGGGGCTGCTGCTGCCCGCGCTGCTCGCCTTCGCGCTGCAGCTCGCGCAGTTGCTTCCGCTTCCGGTGGCCGTGCAACTGGCCCTGCCGAGCCACGCCTTCCTCTCCTGGCGTGGGCTCTTCACCAGCCCGGTGCAGGCGGGCCCCCTCGTCATCGGCCTCCTGGTGAGCCTTGCATGGGCGGCCCTCGCCACCGCGCTGGCCTACCGCCTTTTCCTGCGCCGCGACTTCACCGACCTGGCGTACGACGGGTCGGGCCGGCGCGTCCTCGTGTCGGGGCTGATCCCCCTGGCCGGGCTGGTCGCCCTCAGCGTCGTCGTGGTCATCGCCGCGACGCCGGCCAAGGGTTCCGGGATCGAGCAGACCAAGGTGCAGAACTCGCTCGCCACGGTGTACGCCCACCTCTACCGGCTGCAGACCCAAGAGCTTCATCGCCCGGGCGTCACCGAGGCTCAGATGCGGACCACCGCGTCCTGCGACAAGGGCGGCGACCGGGTCTCCGACGAGGGACCGGGCAACGAGTGGCGGTGTGTCGTGTCCTTCCACCTCCCCGGCACGGCCGTCGTGGGCCAGGCCATCTACCAGCTCGACGTCACCGCAGACGGGCGGTACGTCGCCGACGGAGACGGACCGAAGGAGGTGAACGGCTACTTCCCGGTGCGCACCCCGACTGGGGACGCACCCAACCCCCTGTGGCAGTTCGACGGCAACGTCGATCTGCTCACCAGCACTGCGAAGGATTGATTCATGCAGGTCAAGCGCCAGCGCGTCGCGAAGCCCCAATCCGGGCTCTTTGGTAGACGCATGGGCAGCCGGGTCCGCCTGGTGGCGGCCGGCACCGCGGCTCTCGCCATTGCCAGCGCGGGTGTCTCGTACGCCACGACCACCCAGTTCGGCACCCAGCACGTCGGCGAAACGACCGCCCAGGGCCAGGTCGTCTCCGCCGACCAGTACATCAAGCCGATCGGCCAGCGTCTGGTCATCCCCAATGGGAAGATCATGTCGTCCTCGGTCAGCCCGGACGGCACCCACCTCGCGGCTTCTCTCACCGACGGTGGGCAGGTGCTCGCCATCGTGGACCTGAAGAACTACAAGGTGCAGCAGTACGTCGGCAACAACACGCAGTCGGACCTGCGCATCCCCGGTGGTGACGTGGGCCAGGAAGGCCCGACGTACTCGCCCGACGGTTCTCAGCTGTGGCTGGGCCGGACCGACGGCTACACCAAGTTCACCGTGAACTCGGACGGCAGCCTCGCCAACCCGACGAACATCACCATCGCCGCGGACGGGTCCAAGCACGCGCTGTCGGCCGAGCCGGTGTTCTCGGCCGACGGCAAGACCGTGTACGTCGCCGTCAACGGGCAGAACCGCGTGGTCGCTCTCGACGCGGCGACCGGGGCCATCCAGCAGAGCTGGGCCGTGGGCAACGCCCCGCGTGACATGGTCAAGGTCGGGAACAAGCTCTACGTCAGCAACGAGGGTGGGCGTCCGGCCAAGGCCGGCGAGACCACGATGAACTCGTACGGCACCCAGGTGCCGGCCAACCCGGACACCGGTGCCGCCACCACCGGCACGGTCAGCGTCATCGACCTGGCGAACCCGACCACCGCTCCGGCGAGCATCGACGTGGGTCTGCACCCGACCGCGGTGTACGCCAAGAACGGTGCGGTGTTCGTCACCAACACCGCCACCAACAACGTGTCGGTCATCGACACGTCCAAGGACAAGGTCGTCCAGACCATCAACACCCAGCCGTGGCCGGAGTCGTCCGTCGGCTACGAGCCCGACGCGGTGACACTCACTGACGACGGCCACCTGCTGGTGACGCTCGGCCGCGCGAACGCGATCGCCGTCTACCGGTACAAGAGCCCGCTGGAGCCGGTCAGCTACGTCGGCCTGCTCCCGACGGACTACTTCCCGTCCGAGATCACCACCGTCGGCGGCAATGTGGTGGTCTCGAACACCCGTGGTATCGACGCCCTCCGCAACACCAGCAAGCACGGCACCCATGACACGACGTCGAGCCTGCAGCAGTTCAAGCTGCCGAGCGACGGTGTCATCAAGACCTACACCGAGCAGGTCTTCAAGCAGAACGGCTGGACCCCCAACTCGGTCCAGACGTCTACCGGCCAGGGTGTGAATCCGGTGCCGGTGCCGGTGAAGCTCGGTGACCCCTCGACGATCAAGCACGTCTTCCTGCTCGTCAAGGAGAACCGGACCTATGACCAGGTCTACGGTGACATCGTGAAGGGCAACGGCGACCCGACGCTGACGTCGTACGGCGAGAACGTGACGCCGAACCAGCACGCGTTGGCCGACCAGTTCGGGCTGTATGACAACACCTACGACATCGGCACGAACTCCGCCGAGGGTCACAACTGGCTGATGCAGGCCGACGACCCGGAGTACACCGAGTCCTCCGCCGGTGAGTACCTGCGCAGCTACGACACCGAGAACGACGTTCTCGGCCACCAGCGGACCGGCTTCATCTGGACCGGTGCGCAGGCGGCGGGCCAGTCCGTCAAGGACTACGGCGAGTTCCAGTCGATCGAGAACAAGCCGGCCGGCGCGTCGTGGCAGAACCTGTACTGCGACACCAAAACCATGGCCTCGACCGGAAACCCCAGCGCCTACCCCATCCAGACGGGCTCGGCGATCCCGTCGCTCAACAAGGTGTCGGTGCCCGGCTTCCCGCAGTTCGACACCAGCGTCCCGGACGTCTACAAGGCCGAGGTCTGGAAGCAGGACTTCGAGAAGAACGGTCCGGCGAACCTGAACATGTTCTGGTTCTCCAACGACCACACCGGCGGTCCGGCGACCGGGCCCGCCCAGGTCGCGGACAACGACCTGGCCACCGGCAAGGTCGTTGACGAGATCACCCACAGCAAGTACTGGAAGGACTCCGCGATCTTCGTGGTCGAGGACGACTCCCAGGCCGGTACCGACCACGTCGACGGCCACCGTGCCCCGATCCAGATCATCAGTCCCTGGGCCCAGCACGGCACCGTCGACAGCCGGTACTACTCCCAGATCACGATGATCCGCACCATCGAGCAGATCCTCGGGATCCACCCGATGAACCAGAAGGACAGCGCGGCCACCCCGATGGCCACGGCGTTCACCAGCAAGCCCAACTACACGCCGTTCACCGCCGTGCCGAACCGCACGTCGCTGACCCTGGGTGTGTCGCCCGCGCCGACCTGTGGCGTGGACACCCCGGCGGCGCAGGACCCGAAGGCGGCGCCCGCGCCGACGACGGCGAAGGCGCCGGCAGCCGAGCAGCAGGTGGCGGCGCAGTGGGAGGCCTGGAAGGTGAAGCAGCCGTTCGTCGGTCCCCGCGCCAAGGCCGACTCCGCCAACCCCGTTCAGATGAACCACTTCTCGTGGTACGAAGCGAACGGGTGGACGAAGCCCTACCCGGGTGAGACGAAGATCTACGCGCCGGACAAGGTGCCCGGCGCCTACATCCCGTCGTCGGACAACGACTGACGCCGACCGATCAACCAAGAGGGCCCCTGGCCGGCGTCACTGCCGGTCGGGGGTCTTTTCGGCGATGGTCTCGCTGTGCATGGGAATCCTGATCAGCAGTGACGTGCCTTCACCTCGGGGGCTGGTGATCTGGATGGCTC
Source organism: Actinoallomurus sp. (assembly GCA_035643735.1). Classification (GTDB taxonomy): domain Bacteria; phylum Actinomycetota; class Actinomycetes; order Streptosporangiales; family Streptosporangiaceae; genus Actinoallomurus. Next base: position 8,119 of record DASQPY010000081.1, read on the forward strand.
CGCCGAGCGGTTCGACGCGGTCCCTGAGGCCGATGAGGCCGGAGCCGCTGCCGAGGTCGGCTCCACCCACGCCGTCGTCGTGGACCAAGACACAGATCGTGTCGTCTTCGATGTGGATGTCGACGCGCACTTCGGTCGCATGCGCGTGTTTGAGCGTGTTGGTCAGCGCCTCGGAGACGGCGTAGTAGACGGCCGTTTCCAGGGGTTCGGCCAACTGCCGGCCAAGGTGCAGGGTGAGTCTCACCGGGACCGGGGAGCGCTGTGTCAGTGATCTGACGGCGGCTTCGAGTCCGCCCTTGGACAGGGCAGCCGGATACAGCCCGTGCGAGATCTCCTGCAGGTCGTGCAGGACGCTCGTCAGTCCGCGAGCCGTACGGGCCAGTCGTTCTTTGAGTTCGTGTTGCTCGGGTGGGACGGTGGCCTCGGCCGCGCGGAGCTCGAGTCCGAGGTAGATGAGGCGTTGTTGCGCCCCGTCGTGCAGATCGCGTTCGAAGCGGCGGCGCGCCGCGTCCGAGGCCGTGACGACGCGGGCGCGGGCGGCGAGGAGCTCGGCGCGGCTCTCGGCATTGGCGATCGCGGTACCGACAAATGCCATGAACCGCAGCATGCGTTCCTCTGTGTCTTCGGGCTGTGGCGCGGGCCCGGACGAGGCGTTCCCCGCGAAGCCCCAGACACGGCCCTGGACCATGATGGGGCAGGCGACGGCGTACTTGATTCCGCGGGCGCGGGTCCACGCGCCGATCTCGGTCCCGGCGCGGGCGTAGTCGGTGAATCGCGCCGGCCTTCCGGTCCGGGCGACCGTCGCGTCCACGATGCCGTCCTCGATGGGCCAGCGTCCGCCCAGCGGCGGCATGATGTCGGGTACGCCCGCACGTCTCCATTGACCGACCAGTGTGCTCGTACGGTCCGGTTCGTAGCGATTGATGATGACGTAATCCGCTCCCAGCAGGCACCCCATCTCTTTGGCGACGGAGCTGATGATGGCTGCCGATGGGGCTCCCTCCGCTACAAGCGTCGCGACGCGGAGGAGCGCTCCCTGTTCATCAGCGAGCCGTCTGAGCCGGGTCAGGCGGCCGCCGGCGAGTCTTGCGGCATCGCGTAGCCCAATGATCTTCATGGAGATCACTCCGAAGGTGCTTTCACTGGGTTCATTACCCACAGGAGCACGTTGATCTGCCGCCGGACGCGGGAAATCACAGTGCGCGACCGGCGGCTCCGTGGTCATGGGGCGGTCGTGGTCGCTGGGTGGCCGCTCGTATATCCCGGCGCGTCCCCTCGGAGAGGCATGAGGAGGAAGTCCTGGTTCAGGGGTGTGGCCGTGTCGAGCAGTAGGCGCGTGGCGACCGGCTGCCGGCCGAGGGCACCGGCGACGACGACGGCGAAACCATCGTGGAACCCCGTGGCTGCGTACTCGCCGTTCTGGTCCGTGCGGGTATGGAGGAGCTGGCGGCCGTGCGGGTCGGTGATCGTGATCATGACGCCCGGCAGTGATTCTCCGAGGGGACCGCTGACTCTCCCGGTCAGCATCGGCGGTTGCTCGCCGAAATGGTGCCGGTGCGGGGGGAGGGCCAGCGGCTCGGGGGGCTCCACGGTGGGATCTTCCGCGGGGGGAGCGGGGACGTATTCCGTTATGCCTGCCTGGGCCTCGCGCACGAGCTGTCGTAGTCGTTTGAGGTACCCGAGCACGATGAGAGCGGCGCCGAGCGCGATCCAGGCGCAGAGCACCGCGGTAGGCCGGCCCAGTTGCCGGTCGTCGAAGTAACCGACGTTGCGCAGGGCATCGGCGGCATTGCCCATCGGGAGGACGGGGTGGAGGAAGCGGAAAAAGTCCGGGAGCAGGTCGACGGGGACGGTGAGGCCGCTGGAGGGCACGCTGAACATGATGAACAGCGTCACGGAGGCCCCTGGGAAGAACGGGCCGAGAAAGGACACGAGTCCGTAGGAGGTCAGTGACACGGACTGCGTCAGCAGGAACAGGTACAGCAGGCCAAGCGGGTGCTGCGGTATCGCATCCATCCCGTAAGCGGCCGCGAGGTAACAGGCGAGGGCGGCGACGGCGCCGCCTCCGACGACCGTGGCCACATGTGCTCGACGGCTGAAGCCCACCGCGCGCTGCATGGTGACCACCAGGAAGTAGGCGGGGAGAGTGCAGGCCATCAGCAGGTAGAAGGGGCTGGTGCCCAGGGTGTCACCCTGCCTGGTCGGGACCAGTTCGTGGAAGTCGACGGTGCTGCCGGGCTTCTGGGCCCCGGTGGTGAAAACCTGGCGAATGATCGACTCCATGGCGGCGCCGTCCGCCTTGGCGCCGTACAGCTGCGGATGGTGCGCGGCCGGCGCGAAGGCCGCCACCGCGTCGTTGTTCAGGACGGCGGCACGCGCCTCGGCCGCGGACTCGACCGGCCGCAGGGTGAAGCCGCCCGGGATCGCGGTGTCGAGTTGGTGCTGCAGCTGCGCCGTCGTGGCCGGCGGAGCGGCGACCGCGACGTTGATGTGGTGCGGCGTCGGGTGGTGGAAGGCCGGAAGGAAGGAGAAGAGCAGTCCGGCCAGGAAGATCGCGGGGAGCCAGAGCCCCATCACGAGTGTCCGCACGACCTTGCCGGCACGTGTCGTCTTTGCATGCGCAGATGCCATGCGGCTCACCTTAGCGAATCTTGCAGGGATGCAAAAATGCATCTGTGCAACCAGTCTGGCGTGAGTACGCTGGCCCTCGGCGGTCGGGAGAGGACTTGATCAACATGCAGGGCGCGACCACAGGACATCGTGAACGTAAGAAGGCCGAGACTCGCGAGGCCCTGCGCGCCGCCGCGATCCGGCTCTTCCTGGAGCATGGCCCCTCGGCGGTCACCGTGAACGACATCTGCGAAGCCGCCCGGGTCTCCGCCCGGACCTTCTTCAACTACTTCGAGAGTAAGGAGGCGGCACTCTTTGCCTGGGACCAGCACCTCTCCGACGAGCTCGCCTCCAACCTCGCCGCGCGGCCGCCGCACGAACCACCGCTCACAGCCCTGCGCCGGGCGATGGACGACACGCTGCCCGGCTTCGCCGCGCAGACCGGCTGGCATGCACGCAAGAAGCTGTTCAGCGCGTCTCCCGAACTGAGGACGAAGATCGTGAACGCGGTCTTCCGCGTTGAGGCCAGGCTCGTCGACATCCTCGCCGATCGCATGGGGTGCCCGGCGGACGGCCTCTATCCGCAGCTGCTCGCGGCGGCGACGGGGTCGGTTTTCCGTGCGGCTTTCATCACCTGGAAACCGGAAACGGGGATCAAGGGCCTTCAGGCGCTCATCGACCAGGCGTTCGACCACCTCGCCGCCGGTCTCACCGTCCCCGCCTCCTGACCGCCGCGTACGTCCGATCACGGCTCCCGGTCGGGCACCTGCCCGGATGGACGGCTCTTCCCCGGGTCGATGAGGGTGAAGAGC